>JAJZCX010000072.1 GCA_021851625.1 Acidobacteriota bacterium
CGGCGCAGCACGCGCAGGTCGCGCTGCATCAATCCGAGAAAGGCCAGCACGTAGAGCCGAAGCGCAGGCGTATGGCTGGGTTGGTGCGTGGCGGTCGGTGCAGGTACGGTGGCGCTACTCACGCAGGTCCCTCCCGGTCAGGTGGATGAAGACGGTTTCGAGCGTTGGCTCTTGAATGGAAATGTCGCGCAGGCCGTGGTGTTGCGTGGTCTGTACCAGCGCGGGCAACAGGCCGTCAGCGCTCTGCGCATAGACGCGCAGGCCGCTAGGCGTGGCCTCCACGCTGCTGATGCCAGGCAGTGCGCGCACGCTCGCTGTCAAGGCATCGATCCCCTCGCTGCGGCTCAAGTCCAGCACATAGATGGTCTTGGCTCCCAGGCTGTGCTTCAGATTTTCGGGTGTGTCTTCGACCAAAATTTTTCCGTGGTCGATGATGGCCACGCGATCGCAGAGCGCGTCAGCCTCTTCCATGTAATGCGTGGTCAGCAGCACGGTGATGCCTTCATCGCGCAGGCCGCGCACGGCCTCCCACATGGCGATGCGGCTCTGCGGGTCGAGTCCGGCGCTGGGTTCATCCAAAAACAATACGGCGGGGTGGTGCGCGATGGCGCGCGCGATCAGCAGTCGCTGGGCCAGGCCGCCGGAGAGCGCGAAGGGGCGCGCATCGGCGCGTTCGCTCAAGCGGAATTGCTCCAGCAGCTTTTGGGAGCGTTCGCGCGCGGCTTGCGTGCTCATGCCAAAGTAGCGGCAATGGTAGAAGAGATTTTCAAAGACGGTCAGCGAGCGGTCGAGCGTGTTGTATTGCGGCACCACGCCGATATTGCGCCGCGCCAGCGCAGGATGCCGCACCACATCCACGCCCGCAATGTGCACGCTGCCAGAGGTGGGCAGCACGCGCGTGGTGCAGATGCTGATGGTCGTTGTCTTGCCCGCGCCGTTCGGGCCGAGCAGGCCAAAGATGCCGCCCTGGGGCACGCGCAGGTCAATGCCGCCCACGGCGGTGATGGGGGGCTTGCCCGCGTAGACCTTCACTAGGGATTCGAGCGAAACGATCATTGTTAGGATGATACGGTCTCGGACGCGGATTTGTTTCATGCTTTCGAGCGCGAGCCACAGACGAGTCGAACGGGAAAAATCCAGATGGTGGTGGTTGAATCGACTCAACCTGTTCCGTCTGGATTCTTCGTCGCTGCGCTCCTCAGAATGACTCGTATTTTTTCAAGAATTACCATTTCGTCCCCTGCAAGAACGAAATGCAATCCGTGGAAGGACAAAACGTGTGCGGGGCAAACGATCTCCGCTCCACGGGTTGGGTTGCGTGCTAGGCGACGGCCTTCCATCCAGGGCCAAGCTTGCCCGCAGGCAGGGCGTGCGCGTCCGTGGCCGGGCCAGAATGCAGCGCGGCTGGCAATGTGGCTGTGCGGCGGGCGCGGGCTTCGCGCAACACCTCCCACGGATGCAGCAGGCGCATGGCTTCCACGGAATACGGCATCTCCTGTCCGCAGTCTAGGCAGATTTTGTACGAGCGATCCTCCAATGTGAAGGGCCGTGACAGGTGGTTGTGACGGCAACCAAAGAGCAGATCAAACAGGAATGAGAGAGCAAGTCGTATCCACTGCATGGTGTTGGCACCTCCCCGGCATTGCTGGTGTTGGGTGCATTCCGCTGCCGCAATGCTCGGTTGGGAAGATCGACGCCGAATTGCATCGACGCGCTTTCCGTCCTGCCAAGTTTAGATGCGTTGGCCAGCAAAAAGTCGTCTTGTGCCTGCGGAGTGGATGGGGACTGCGTGTGTATGTTGTCGCATATCAGCGGTTTGCAGAATTGGAACCGAGGAAAAGTTTATTTCAGCGCCTGTCGTCTTTCGCCGACAATTGCCGGTGCACCAGAATCGAATTGGCTTGGTCGATGCCGGTCAGCAGAATCTCCGCTACGTTGACGTGGGCTGGGCGGGAGGTGGCCCAAAGGACCGCTTCGGCTACATCGTCGGCGGTGAGTGGCGTCATGCCTGCGTAGACAGCGGCAGCGCGGTGCGCATCGCCGTGGAAGCGCACGCGACTGAACTCGGTCTCGGCCATGCCGGGATCCACTGAGGTGACGCGTACCGGCGTGCCCAGCAGGTCCATGCGCAGGCCCTCGCTAATGCGATTTTCGGCAGCTTTGGTGGCGCAGTACACCGCTCCGCCGGGATAGGTGACGCGCCCAGCGGTCGAGCCAATATTGACCACATGGCCGCGTCCGCGCGCGACCATGCCGGGTACCACGGCGCGCGTCACGTAGAGCAGACCTTTGACGTTGGTGTCGATCATCTCCTCCCAATCGGCAATGCTGCCTTCGTGCAGTTTGTCCAAGCCGCGGCTGAGGCCGGCGTTGTTGATGAGAATGTCGATGGCCTGCCAGGCCGCGGGCAGAGCCTCGATGGCTGCGTGCACCTGTTGCTGGCTGCGCACGTCCAGCGTGAGTGCGGCCACCTCTTCGGCTCCGGCAGATTGCAGGCGGCCTTGCAGTGCGCGCAGACGATCCTCTCGTCGCGCAGCCAGAAGCAGGCGCGCACCCTCGGCGGCAAAGCGCAGCGCGCAGGCCTCGCCAATGCCTGCGCTGGCTCCAGTGATGAGAACAGTCTTTCCCTGAAACATTTTCATGGTCGCCCACCTACTTTTTCAGTTTGGGTTGCGCCGCGGTCAGCGGCGCAGGGGTGCCCACGACCAGCACTACGAAGCTATTCGGCAACAGCGCCGGGCGTGGTGAAGGGTTTTGCAGCGTCGGCTCTGGCGGCGGGCCAAAGGAGGCCGTCACCAGATATACCTTGCCTGTTTTACTGTCGAGGGCCAAGGTGCGCGCGCCCTCCTGTGTGTCCAATGTTTGCAGCGTTCCATATTTGTTGGGGGATTTTTGTTCAAGAATGCTCAGCGTGCCCTCGCCGTTGGAGCTGAAGACCAAGTGCCGCGTCGCATCATAGCGCACGCCGTCTGGACTGGCACCGATGGGCAGCGTGGCCACGTTGTGGCCGTTGTCCGTGTTGGTGACGACCATCCAGTTGTCCTCGCAAACAGAAAAGAGCCGGTGGCCTGCGCGGTCGATGGCCAGCCCCGTGGGTGAGTCGCAGGGCGCGATGGGCCAGATGGCCGTCACCGCCATGGTGGCGGCATCGATGCGCACCAGAAAATTGCGATCTTCAATGTTGACGTAGATGTGACCTTCGTTATCGGCTTGGGCAAACTCCGGCTTGCCGGGCAGCAGGACGGTCTTGAGCACCTCGTTCTTGGCCGTGTCGATCGCCGTGAAGGAACGGCTGCGGCCATTGAAGGTAAAGATGCGCCGCGTGGTAGGCTCGAACAAAATTGCGTCGGGATTTTTTCCGCCGGAGGGAATGCTGGTCGTCACTTGAAAGGTGGTGCGGTCAAAGACGCGCACCATATTGGCGGCTCCGTCGCTGATGTAGCCCAGCTTGCCCTTGGGATCCAGTGCAACGCCGTGCACACCTTGCATGCCCGGGATCTCATGCACCAGCTTGCCGGTTTGCGTATCCACTACTTGTATGCGATTGGCACGGCCAATATAGAGCAGATGCGCATCGGGGTCGGTGGTCAGATAATCCCACCAGCCGTCGCCGCCAATCTTCCAAGTCTGCTGCACGGAGAAGTTGGCTGTAATTGGCTCATGCTTTTTGCCTGCGCGTGCAGCGCCGCTGGTCAGAGCCAGCGTGGCGGCCAGCAGGAGAAATGAGGCAGAGTGCCGGGGCAAAGGCATGGCTAGGGTTCCTTTCGCGCGAACAAGATGCAGTGGGAATTTTCGAAGCCGAAATTTCCTCGGCTCCAGCCTAACTGATACACTACAACCACCAGCCGAAGTGGGGCTATAGCTCAGCTGGGAGAGCGCCTCGTTCGCAACGAGGAGGTCAGCGGTTCGATCCCGCTTAGCTCCACCAAAATTGTCCGGGTATCCATCGGGTCTCCTGGCAACTGCGTTGAGGGCGAATGGAAATGACAGCGACTCAACCTTCCCTATCGCTGGCAGACGGAACGATTTCCCAAACAGAACAACAGTCCACCACGCGCCTGCGCGACCGCTTTGGCCGCGCGATTACCGACCTGCGCATCTCTGTTACCGATCGCTGCAACTACAAATGCGTCTACTGTCGCACAGGAGAGCAGGGGGCGCAATATGCCGAGTTGCCCATCGCTGAGTATCTGCGCCTGACGCGCGCTTTTGTGGCGCTGGGCATCGAAAAAATTCGTTTGACCGGCGGCGAGCCGCTGCTGCGCAGTGGATTGGCGGGCATGATCCGCGAGCTGGCCACGTATCGCACGGCCTTTGCTGCCGATGGCCAGCCGTTGCCCGCAGGCGCGGGCCAAGCGCTCGACATTGCGTTGACCACCAACGGCCATTTGCTTGCGGAGATGGCGCAGCCGCTGCGGGATGCGGGCCTGCACCGCATCACGGTGAGCATGGATGCCGTCGATCGCGCCCAGTTTGCGCGGATCACACGCATCGAAGACGGATATGACCGCGTGCTGGCTGGCATTCGCGCGGCTAAGCGCGTCGGCTTGGAGCCAGTGAAGGTCAACTGCGTGCTGCTGCGCGGATTCAACGAAGACCAGATTGTTCCCTTCGCAAAGTTCTCGCGCGAGGAGGGCGTGGCGGTGCGCTTCATTGAGTTCATGCCGCTGGAAGAGGATCGCCGCTGGTCTCCGGAGGTGGTCGTGCGCTTGGAGGAGATTTTAGCTGCGCTGAACACCTTTCGCCCCGTGGTGGCTATGCCGCCGCAGGCGTTGAGTGAGACGGCGCGTCGCTACACCTTCGATGACGGCGTGGGAGAGATTGGCATCATCGCTCCGGTCTCACATCCCTTTTGCGGCCATTGCAGCCGCGTGCGGCTTACTTCGGATGGCAAGATTCGCACCTGCCTATTTTCGCAATTCGACCACGATCTATATGGCGTGCTGCGCCGCGGCGGCAGCGATGCAGACCTAACGGCGACGATCCAGCGCGTGGTGGCGCACAAAGAGGAGCGGCACCACATTGGCGAGCCGGGATTTTTGAAGCCATCGCGCAGCATGGTGCACATCGGCGGATAAGAAGCTGTTCCCAAGCCGGAATTTTGCGCAGATATTTCTTTTGTCCCAGGCAAATCGAATGGCGCGATCCTGCGGGCTGCGGTACAGTACGGCTAGCGCGACGCGCTGCGTTGTTGGTATGTGCAAGCGACTGTGACCAAACACATTCAATTTCCCGATCCGCACCAACAACAGCACCGCGAGTTGCAGGTGTTGCATGAGGTGGCGCGCACGCTGACCTCGTCGCTGGATTTAGATCAGGTGTTGCGCGGCATTTTGCAGCAAATGTCGCAGGCATTTTTGCCAGAGAACTGGTCGCTGCTGACGCTCGACGAAGAGACGCAACAGCTTGTCTACGCCGCAGGAGCCGAAGAGACGCTGGAACACAAGCGCATTCCCGTGGGCGAGGGCATTGTCGGATGGGTGGCGCAGCATGGCGAGCCTCTGATCCTGAACAATCCGCAACAGGACGCGCGCTATTTGGCCGATGCCAATGCGGCAGACAATGGCAAGCGCCCGGCAGAGAGCGTTGTCTGCCTGCCGCTGCGCGCGCGGGGTCGCACGCAGGGCGTGATTCAACTGGTGAACTGCAAGATGGAAGAGTTGCGTCCACAGCAGGTTTTTCTGCTGCAAGCACTCTGCGATTATGCGGCGATTGCCATTCAAAATGCACGTGTGCTGGAACAAGTGCAGCGGCTCACCATCACGGACGATTGCACCGGCCTCCACAATACGCGGCACATGTACGCCATGTTGGAGTCGGCGCTGGAGCGTTGCGCGAAGAAACATCAGCCCGTCGGATTGATCTTTCTCGACTTGGATCATTTCAAAGAGGTCAACGACACGCACGGCCACTTGCATGGCAGCAAACTGCTGGCGGAAGTGGCCACGCTGATCCGCAACAACATTGGGCCGCTCTGTTCGGCCTTTCGCTATGGCGGCGATGAGTTTGTCATTCTGCTGCCGAACTTGGGCAAAGAATCTTGCATGAATACGGCCCGGCTGCTGCTGGAGATGTTGCAGGAGAAGGAATTTCTACAAGAGGCTGGATTGCGCGTTCGCTTAAGCGCGAGCATTGGTGTGGCCTGCGCGCCCGAGGATGGGCAAACGTTGCATGCGGTGATTCGCGCAGCAGACTCTGCGATGTATGCGGTGAAAAACTCCACGCGCAACGGCGTGCAAGGCGCGGGGAATGCGCCCGCAACGAAGGGCCTGCACACGATTCCCGCGCGCTCCCGGCACGAGATTTAAGCAGCGCACATGCTACGATCAAGTGAGGGCGGTTGGATGCAAATCCACGGCAAAATTCTAACGAAACACTCCGGCTGGCTGCGCCTGTTGCTGCGCGGCTGTGCTCTTGTGTGCGTTGGCATCGTGCTGCTGACTGCATCGGTACAGGCTTGCCACTTCCACGCGCCTGGAACGCAGAGCGGCCCCGACCACTGCGCCATCTGCATCGCGCTGCATCCGGCGATGCCCGCTGCCACCCATGCGGCGCAAACCGTTACGCAAGCAGTCGCTGCATCCATTGTTCCCGCCCCGCTCCACCGCTATCACCGCTTGTGGAGCTTCGATCTCTCCATCCGTCCACCGCCCGCGCACACAGCGTAAGCCTCCAATTTTGCAATCGTATCGTCACGCCTGGCAGAAGAATTTTTCTGGCACAGTGGCCGCGATTGTTTCCATTCTTTTCTTGATCGCAGGAGAGCTTCATGGTGTATGGGCGCGGCCTTGTCCGCAAAGGATTGTTTCCAGTTTTGTGTGGTTTGCTTTGGATGGCCACTGCGGCGCGGGCGCAATCGCTGGGCGCGGCAGGAGCCGTGGACGGCATCGTGAAGGACCCAACAGGAGCGGTCATTCCCGGAGCCACGGCAACGATTCACGACTTCGTTTCCGGCTATGTGAAGACCGCGACCAGCGACGCGCAGGGCCAGTTCAGTTTCAGCAATCTGCCAGCCAGCCACTATCACATCAACGTAACGCAGGACGGCTTTGCTCCCTACTCATTTGACGCGGATGTGAACTCTCCACTGCCAATTACGCAGGAGATCACACTGCAACTGGCCAACTCCAGCACCACGGTGGAGGTCAACGGCGACCGCAATGACCTGCTGTACTCCAACCCCGCTGCACATACGGACATTGATCGCTCACT
>JAJZCX010000073.1 GCA_021851625.1 Acidobacteriota bacterium
CAACCGCCAGCTTGGGTTGGAGTTGAACCTGACCGAGCGACTTTTTGCTGCCGAACTCGGCGTGCAGCCACTTTACTTTCGTCCGCCGTACTCCATTGATCAGGAGCCAGACACCAACGACCAAGCTGCGCCCGTCGATCGCATCGAGAAGATGGGCTACATCATCATCGGAGACAAGATCGACACCAGCGATTGGGATGAACATCCGCGCAAGACGCCGCAGGAGATTATTGATAGCGTCTTTGATCAATTGAAAGTGATGCAGGCCAAGCCGCAGTTCCGCGGCAGCATCATTCTGTTGCATGACGGTGGCGGCGATCGCTCGGTGACGGTGCAAACGTTGCCGGTGCTGATTGACGCACTGCGCGCACATGGTTACAAGATCGTGCCTGTTTCCTCGCTCATGGATAAGACCCGCGCGCAAGTGATGCCGCCTATTGCACCGGGACAGCGCTGGCAGGCGCGCGTGGATGCGGTCGCCTTCTGGTTGATCGCGCTCTTCAACCACGGCGTGATTCTGGTCTTCTTCCTGGGCGATGTGCTCATGACCGGAAGGCTGGTGCTGGTGGGCATCTTTGCAGCAATCGATCGCTTGCGCCGCCGCAAGCTTGCGCCGGGAGCAGAGGAGTACAAGCCGCAGGTTGCCGTGCTGATTCCGGCTTACAACGAAGAGATGGTCATCGCGCGCACGATTCGCTCCGTACTGCATTCGGACTATGCGAATCTGCGCGTCATTGTGATTGACGACGGCTCCAAAGACAAAACGCTGGAGGTCGCGCGCGCCGTGCTGCTGGAACCGATCGCTGCGGGCAATCGGCTCACCGTGCTGACCAAACCGAATGGCGGCAAGGCGGAGGCGCTCAACTTCGCGCTGGAGCAGGTGCAGGAAGAAATTTACGTGGGCATTGATGCCGACACGGTGATCGCGCCCGATGCAATTTCACTGCTGATTCGGCGCATGGCCGACCCCACGGTGGGCGCAATTGCCGGCAACGCCAAGGTGGGCAATCGCATCAATCTGTGGACGCGCTGGCAGGCGCTCGAATACATCACCAGCCAGAACTTTGAGCGGCGCGCACTGGATCTTTTCAACGTGGTCACCGTCGTTCCCGGAGCGATTGGTGCCTGGCGTACGCAGCCGGTGAAGGACGGCGGATGCTACCACGTGAACACCGTGGCCGAAGATGCTGATCTGACAATGAACCTGTTGCAGCAGGGCTACAAAGTGATCTATGAGGATCACGCGCTGGCCTTTACGGAGGCTCCTGACAACATGCGCGGCCTGATGCGGCAGCGCTTCCGCTGGTCGTTTGGAATTTTGCAGGCTGTCTTCAAGCATCGCGGCGCATTTTTGAAGCATCGCGCCATGGGATTCTTCGCGCTGCCGAACATCATCATCTTTCAGATGCTGCTGCCGCTCTTCTCGCCGTTCATTGATCTGATGTTCGCGGCGGGCGTGGTCAACTTTGCTTACTCGCACTACTTCCACCCGGAGGCGGCCAGCAATGCCAGCTTTGAAAAGCTGCTGGCTTACTTCTTGGCATTTTTAATCGTGGACTTTTTGGCCTCCTCGCTGGCCTTTGCGCTGGAACCCCGGCACCCGGCCAACAAGGGCGATGGCTGGCTGCTCTTCCACATTTGGATTCAGCGGTTCACGTATCGCCAGGTCTTCTCACTGGTGCTGCTGAAAACCCTGAAACGCGCCGTGGATGGTCGATCTTTCAACTGGGAAAAACTGGATCGCACGGCGAAGCTCTCTGCCAGCACGGAAAAGGCGATGGTGGGCAAATAACCGGCTGCCCATTTTGGCGTGCCGTGCAATTCAATCCGCTGCAATCCCCGATTTTCCGGCATCTGGTCTACACTATTCTGGGGCGGTGGTCGGCTTGGCTGGTCACGACTCTTCTTCCCGAAGAACGGCAGGCAGGCTTCTGCGCGGAACAACGCTGGGCAACAAGTGCAGAGAGACTTGCAAAGCGTTGCCGTGTGCGTGGGGGTGTGCTTGACACGAATCTTATGCGTGGATGATGAAGCGGGAGCTGCTGGGTTGAAGCGCGCCATCTTGGAGCGCGCTGGATACGATGTCACCGTGTGCACGGCTGCGCCTGATGCCATTGCGCTGCTGCTGACCGACACCTTCGATGCCGTGGTTACCGATTGGAAGCTGGGAGAAGATAGCGGGCGCGAGATTCTCGTGGCCGCGCGCGCGCAGAGCCATGTTCCCGTCGTGGTGGTTTCTGGCTATTGCGCAGAGGCCTTCACCGCCGTCGAGCCGCAGGCGGATATTTATTTGGAAAAGCCTGTCGATCCTGAAGAGTTGGTGACGATTGTCAGCGCGCTGCTGGCCTCGCCCGGCAAGCCCGTACCGAATGCGTAGAGGATGGTTGGAACGCGTGATGCTTTCGGCTACGCCGAGGCGACATGCAGTGTCGAAGGCACGTCGATGGTTTGCGTCAGTATGCGATGGTGGATGGTAAAGAGCGCCAGTTCCAGCCGGTCTGAAACGCCGGTTTTGTCGTAGACGCTGCGCAGATAATTTTTAATCACTTGCTCTGTTGTTCCCAATTGCAGCGCGATCTGTTTGTTTTTGTAGCCCTGCACAATCAGCGCCACAATCTCCATCTCCTTGGGGGTCAAGCGCAGCCGTACACGCGCTCCCACGGAGTCCATCTCTTCGGGCAAGCTGCGTCCGCTGCGTGCCTGCACGTAATGCTGGCCGCTCGCCACACGATGCACGCACTCGACCAACGTCGGCCCACTGACATCACGGAAGACCAGGCCGTCGATCTCTTTGCTCGCGTAGCTCTGCTGGGACTCGTTGTTTTCCGCGATCACAACCGCGCGGCTGGAGTTGGCGTGCATCAGTCGCACCAAGGGAACGCAATCGGGCAGCAGGGAACTGGTAAAGAGGATGATGGCCCCGTGCGCAGCGTTGGCCGCTTGCTGCAGATGCTGCACGTCCGTGCATTGCGCAATGATGCGCATGTCCTCTTGTGCGGCGAGAACCTTGGCGATGCCGGCGCGAAAGATCGACTGATTGTCAGCAAGAACGATTTTTTTCATAGCGCGATGTTTTGGCCGACTGCCTGCGCCTCCGCCCTTGCCTGTTGCAGCTTGGGTGAATGTGCAGGACTCCGCCTGTGTACCTGTATCGGCGGCATTGGAAAAAACTTCGCTGGATTTTTCTAAGAGCGATGGTTGGGGCGAACTCTGCGGGTTCGAGGAAAGGATTGCCATCTTGGTACAACTCCGCTGGGCGATCTTCGACAGGCTATCGCTTTTTGTCGCCGTTGCCAATCCCCAAGTGTTGCGGCTAGGTTTGTGCGGGCATGGACTGCGGATGTCCCAGCCTTTTGCCGCAGAGCCATAAATAGTGAAAACCAGAGATCCACGTGAGCCAAAGCGTGGCTTGGAGCGCCTCGTGCCGCAGCCAGAGCAGCCAGCCGGGCGCGTAGGATTTGGCCAACACCACGGCTGTCACGGCCATGATCTGCGCCAGCGTGTTGGCCTTGCCGAAGATGCTGGGGCTAAAGTCGCGCATGTTCACCGTGTTGTAGAGCAGCGCGGCCACAATCAAAATGCCCAAGTCGCGGCTGAAGACCATCAGCGTGATGTGCAGCGGCACCAGTCCCATGTGCGTCAGCACCAGGAACAGCGTGCTCAGCAGCAGCTTGTCCGCGATGGGGTCCAAGTACGCGCCCAGTTGCGTGCGCAGACCAAATCGCCGCGCTAAAAATCCATCCAATCCATCGCTGAGGCCGGCAATCACCAGCAACACCAGCGCACGATGGTAGTGTGCGTCCAAAATCGCCAACGCCAAAAAGGGAATGATCGACAGGCGCAGAAGGGTCAACTGGTTGGGCAGCGCGCGCAGTTGCTGGATCACAGGAGTGGGTCTCTTTCTGCATCCATCCTAGCGCACTGCGGCTGTGGCTGTCGCAGAAATTTGCCCTGCCCAGCGCAGATCGATACAATGAAGCTATCGCAGTGCAGGCGCGTAGCTCAGTTGGTTAGAGCGCTACCTTGACACGGTAGAGGTCAGGAGTTCGAGTCTCCTCGTGCCTACCATTCCCACCAAAATTGCTTTGTGTATCCGTTGTGGTTAGCGCAACGACGTGTCGTTGGAATTTTCCGCCAGACGCATGCCATCCATGCTTTGCACGTAGGCGGCCACGCCGTGGTAGAGCGACTCGGCGATGCGCTGCCGATACGCAGGTTGACGCAGGTCTGCGGCGTCGCTCGCATTCGTCAGGAAGGAAATCTCCGCCAGAATCGACGGCATCCGCGCGCCGATGAGCACCATGAACGGGGCCTGACGCACGCCCCGGTTGTGCAGGTCAGGATTGCCGCGCCGCAGTCCTTGATACAACCCCTGCTGTACATCTGCGGCCAAGGTGCGCGACTCACCAATCTTGTCGGTGAGCGTAATTTTTTGCACCAGTCCGGAGAGGTCATGCACCGAGCGGCCCGATCCAGCATTTTCCCTTGCAGCCACGGCCAGCGCGTTGGGCGAGCCGGTAAAGTTCAAATAATAGGTCTCCACGCCGCGCACCTCCGGCTCCGGGCTGGAGTTGGCGTGGATCGACAAAAATAAATCCGCGTGCGCGCGATTGGCAATGGCCGTGCGCTCTTGCAAGGGAATAAAGGTGTCCGTGCGCCGCGTGTAGATCACCTGCACGCCCAAGCGCTGTTGCAGCAGCTTGCCCAGGCGAAGCGCCACGTCCAGCACAACATTTTTTTCTTCCAATCCGTGCGGTCCCAGCGTGCCTGAGTCATGCCCGCCGTGGCCAGCATCGATGACGATGCGATGGATGCCCAGACCCAGCACGCGCGTCATCGAACTGGAGCCTTCCACAAACGCCGGACTGTCCTGCGCAGAGTCAGAGTCATCCATCTCATGGACAACCGAGCTGGTCGCATCCTGTGCCGATACATCCTGCACTACGGGCTGGTTTGCAGCCACCGTCGGCAGGAAATGTGCGCGCACAGCGGCGGTCCGGGTCTTTTGTCCCGAACGCGCCGCAAAAGCTGGGGAGGTGTGCGTGCTCCTGCTGTGCAAGGATGTCGATGCCAAAGCATACTGTGCCCACAGCGCCGTCTTGCAAAGTGGGCTGCGGGGATATTGGCTGCGCAGGAAGGCATACTGCGCCCGCGCATCATACAGATCATTTGCGTTGTGGAACTGGCGGCCTGCGGTTTCCAGCAACTCCGCCACGGCAAAGACGCTCTTCGGTGCGTCCACACTGGCCGGGTCTCCGTGGTACACGGCGCGATAAGCGTTCAACACGGCGGCGTATTGTCGTTCCGTGCGCAGCCGTTGCGGCTCCGCCAGCAGATGCGCGCGCATTTGTTGCGCATGTACATATTGCACGGCTGCGCGATGCGAACGATTGGTCTGTGCAAGGGAGGATGGGGAGGCGGCGCACAGCGCCAGCATTGCGGCTGCGCTAGCAACGCACGAGGCCGCGCGCGAAGGAGCCGCGCACCGGGTCGTTGCCGACCCATTCATCTTCGAGAGGAAAGTAGGCATTCGTTCCATACCGCGAACGAATCGCCAGAGCAAACTCAGTATAGGACGAATTGGTCGCCGTGGCAAAAAAATCTTCGTGGGAATCACGGATGCAACCGCAGATCCCTCCACTTCGCTTCGCTACGGTCGGGATGACAAACCCTCAAATGCACGGAGTCATTCTGAACGGAGTCCGCGAAGGCGGACGCAGTGAAGCATCCAGAGGATACTGGCTGCATCGATTCAGCGGTCACCCTCTGGATTCTTCGCTGCGCTCAGAATGACTCGTCGCAGAGTGGAAATTCCCACACTGCAAACACTCTGTCCTTCATAGCGATAACATCGCACCAAAAACACCCTGTCATTCCGAGCGGAGCGCAGCGCAGTCGAGGAATCTGCGGTCGCTGTGAGGCTCCGCGAATCGTAGCCTATCCCAGCAGTCCGCCCACAATCTCCGCCGCGCTAGCAAGAGCGGAGTCCAAAGCACCAGCATCCTTGCCGCCGGCTTCGGCCATGTCGGGGCGTCCGCCGCCGGAACCTCCGACGCGCTGCGCCAGCAGTCCGACGATCTTGCCCGCCTGCACGCGCGCGGTTAGGTCGGCAGTGACGCCAACGATCAGCGCCACTTTATTCTCCGGCTGCGCGCCGCCAAGAATCACAACGCCAGAGCCAATCTGGTTGCGCAGGTTATCCACCAGAGTGCGCATCTGTCCGCGATCCAGCGCATCCACGCGCTGCGCCAGCACCTTGATGCCCTTCACTGCGACGGCCTGCGCGGCGGCCTGTTTCACACTGCCCGCGGCGGCCTTCATGCGCGCCTCGTCCAACTCGCGGCGCAGCCGCTTGAGTTCGTCCTCCTGTGCGGAGAGCTTTTGTTGCAGCGCGTCCGCCGGGGAGAGCGTGTCATTTTTGCCTGCGATCTGCTCGGCCAGCTTGGTGACGGCAAAGTCGCGGCGAAATTCCTCCAGCGCGCCCGTGCCGGTGATGGCCTCAATGCGACGCACGCCAGAGGAGACGCTGCCCTCGCTGACGATCTTGACCAGGCCGATCTCGCCCGTGGCCGCGGTGTGCGTGCCGCCGCAGAGTTCGGTGGAGAAGTCGCCGATTTTCACCACGCGCACGCGGTCGCCATACTTTTCGCCGAAGAGCGCCATCGCGTGATACTCGTTCACGGCAACGTCAATGGGGACATCTTCGATCGTCTCCACGCGATTGTTGGCGAGAACGTTTTTGTTGATGAGATTTTCAATGTCCTGCAATTCTTCGTCGGCCACCTGCGTGAAGTGGGAGAAGTCAAAGCGCAGGCGCGTGGGATCGTTCAACGATCCGGCCTGCTTGACGTGCGTACCCAGTGTTTCTCTCAACGCTGCGTGCAGCAGATGCGTGCCGGTGTGGTTGCGCATGGTTGCCGCGCGGAATTCATTGTCCACGACAGCGTTCAATTTGTCGCCGATGCGGATGCTTTGCTTGGCTGTAACTTTGTGCGCGAAGACGCCCTGCACAGGCTTGGTGCAGCCATGCACATCGGCCACTGTGACGTTGCCGTCTTCGGAGAGCAGCCATCCGTGGTCGCCCACCTGGCCGCCGGAGTCGGCGTAGAAGGGCGTGTGATTGAGCACGATCTCCGCAACATCGCCGGGCTGGAGCGATGGCACGCCCGCGCC
>JAJZCX010000074.1 GCA_021851625.1 Acidobacteriota bacterium
GCACAAGGAGGAACCAGCCGTGCAACGCAACGCAATTTTCTCGCTGGCCATAGCGGCCATGCTGACATGGACAGCGCAAGGGCAGACGGCCAAGCCCAGTCCGTATGAGGGCGTCTCGCAGCCTGCGGCCAACGATTCGATTGAAGCCAATGACGGCGCGGCCAGCAATCCTGCGTCGAGCAGCGCGCAGGCGCAGAAGCCTGTGGCCAGTGCGCCAACACAGCGCGCCAGTTCCTCCCCGACCTTTGCCGTGCGCCCAGTGCAGCCGCAGGCGGATGCGGACTCGCAAGTGGTGACCGAGGTGCTTGCCAAGCCGAATGAGTTGCCGGAGGGAACGGTGCTGCGCGTGCTGCTCGATCAAGAGCTATCGACACTGGGCACGCAGCCGGGGTCGATGTTCTCTGGCCGCATGTTGGAGAATGTGACCAAGGATGGCCACGTGGTGATTCCCATGGGTGCGACGGTGATGGGGCGCGTGGTTTCTGTGACGCAGGGCAAGCGCTTCCACGGGCCGGCTAGCATTCGTCTGCGCCCGGATGAAGTGGATTTGCCGAATGGTACGCGCTTCCTGATGCACGCTGAGGTCTACGACATGAGCGCGCGCAAAAATGCCAAAACCGATGACGAAGGCAACATCACCACCAAGGATCACACGGAGAAGACCGTGGTCGAGGGCGCAGTGGCCACTGGCGGCAGCGCGGCAACCGGTGCGATGGTGGGCGGCGTGCCGGGGGCCATTGTGGGTGCGGCCATTGGCGTCAGCCTGACCACGGCGCATTGGCTCTTTGAGAATCGCCAGGCGATTTTGCCGAAAAACTCCGAGTTGGATTTGGGACTGACTGCGCCAATGTCGCTGGTGCCAATGCACGATTGATGCGGATGGAACCACAGATTCCTTCCCTCGGCTACGCTCGGACAGGCTCACTCTTGCTCGGAATGACAATGTGTTTGTGGTGCGATGATTTCTTTCGGAAGGACAGAGTGTTTGCAGTGTGGGAATTTCCACTCTGCGATGAGTCATTCTGAGCGCGGCGAAGAATCCAGAGGGTGAAGGCTGAATCGATGCAGCCAGTATTCTCTGGATTCTTCACTGCGTCCGCCTTCGCGGACTCCGTTCAGAATGACTCGATACGGGCGAGGAATTTTTCCAAACAGGCGAGAATTTTTCCCAGAATAGAAACAACCCAGCCTGCGCTCATCGCGCAGGCTGGGTTGTTTTCGGAGTGCAGCTTACTTGGCGCTGACGCCGACGCGCGGCACATAACAGCGTCCGCGAATTTCATAATCGCCGCTGAGGACGCGGGCGATGGCCTCTGGATAGGCTGAGTGCTCTTCGTGCAGAATGCGCGCGGAGAGGGTTTCCTCTGTGTCGCCATCGAGGACGGGAACGCTGCGCTGTACGATGATGCAGCCGTGGTCGAGTTGCTCATCAACAAAGTGGACGGTGGTTCCCGCCACGCGCACGCCATAATCCAACGCCTGTTGTTGCGGGTGCAGGCCGGGGAAGGCGGGCAGTAGCGACGGGTGCATGTTGATGATGCGCTGCGGAAAAGCGTTGATGAAGGTCGGAGTGACGACACGCAGATACCCGGCGAGGCAGACCAGATCGACTTTGTATTCACGCAGGCGTGCGACCATGTCGGCATCATGCTCTTCGCGGATGCGGCCCTTGCTGGGGATCACGTGAGCGGGGATGCCGCGCTCCTTGGCGCGATCGAGGCCCGCAACACCGGGGTTATTGCAGAGAACGACGGCGACCTCTGCATTGCGCAGAGTGCCGTTGGCGATTGCGTCGGCAATGGCCACAAAGTTGGAGCCGCGTCCAGAGATGAGGATGCCAAGTCGAATCATGCAATTTCCTTGAGGATTTCCGTGCGGAGTGCGCAGGGCAATCCGGGCTACACGTAGAGTACTTTGCGCTCGCCCTTCACAATCTTTCCTATCACAAAATGGTGTTCACTGGCACGGTCAAGCAGCGACTTTGCCTTCTTGTACTTGTCTGCGGGAATGACGCAGATGAGGCCGATGCCCATGTTGAAGGTGCGGTACATCTCCTCTTGCGAAACATTGCCGAGCTTTTGCAGATGCTCAAAAACGGGCAACACCTTCCAGCTTCCGAGTTCGATGGAGGCGGAGAGATTTTTCGGCAGAATACGCGGCAGATTTTCCGTGATGCCGCCGCCGGTGATGTGCGCCATGCCCGCGACCAGGTCCGCAGCGGTGAGCTTGCGGATGAGATTCAGATAGCTGCGGTGGGTCTTCATCAGCGCCACGCCCGCCTTTTCCTTCAGATCGTTGACGTAGTGTTCAGGAGCGTAGCGGGCCACGTCAAAGAAGAGCTTGCGAGCCAGCGAGTAGCCGTTGGTGTGCAGGCCGGTGGAGGGCAGGCCAACGAGAATATCGCCAGCGTGGATGTCTGCGCCGGTGATGAGTTTTTCGCGTTCGACGACACCAACGATGAAGCCAGCCAGATCGTACTCGCCATCGCGGTAGAAGCCGGGCATCTGCGCGGTTTCGCCGCCGATCAAGGCGCAGCCGTTGGCGCGGCAGCCATCGGCTAGGCCGCTGACAACTTTTTCTGCAACTTCAGGATCCAGCTTGCCGGTGGCCAAGTAATCCAAAAAAAAGAGCGGCGTTGCACCCTGCACGGCAATGTCATTGACGCAGTGGTTGACCAGATCAAGGCCGACTGTGTTGTGCACGTTCAGGTCAAAGGCCAGCTTGAGCTTGGTACCGACGCCGTCGGCGCTCGATACGAGCACAGGATTTTTGTGGCGCTCCGTGTCCAGCTTGAAGAGGCCGCCGAAGCCGCCGATTTCACCGAGCACGTGCTTGGTAAAGGTGCGCTGGGCCAGATATTTGATGCGCTGCTTGGTCTTGTCCCCAGAGGAAATGTCCACGCCAGCATCGGCGTAGGTGATCGAGGGAGTTTTTTTCTGCGCTGGGGTGCTGGGCACGATCCGTCCGTTCCGAAATAGACTCCGGCAGAGGCGACTGACAGCCTGGCTTGGCCCTGCGGACTGCGGTGCAAGGCATGGCTGCCGGGAAGGATTAGTTTATCACTTGCGTGCGGGCAGACGTGTTGCATCCCGAAAGCGGCTTGCATGGGGCACCCGGAGACTGCTGGTACTGCGCAACCGCAGATTCCTTCCCTCGGCTACGCTCGGGACAGGCTCACTTGCGCTGCGCTCCGCTCGGAATGACAAGGTACTCTTGGTGCGATGATTTCTTTCGGAAGGACAGAGTGTTTGTGGGGTGGGAATTTCTACTCTGCGACGAGTCATTCTGAGCGCAGCGAAGAATCCAGAGTACGACCGCTGAATCGATGCAGCCAGTATCCTCTGGATTCTTCACTGCGTCCGCATGCGCGGACTCCGTTCAGAATGACACTGCGTGTTCGAGGACTTGTCATCCCGACCGAAGTCCGCCGCAGGCGGACGCAGTGGAGGGATCTGCGGTTTCTTCTTCCATATAACCGACCACAGATTCCTCGACTGCGCTGCGCTCGCTCGGAATGACAAGGTGTTTTTGGTGCGATGATTTCTTTCGGAAGGACAGAGTGTTTGTGGGGTGGGAATTTCTACTCTGCGACGAGTCATTCTGAGCGCAGCGAAGAATCCAGAGGGCGAAGGCTGAATCGATGCGGCCAGTATTCTCTGGATTCTTCACTGCGTCCGCATGCGCGGACTCCGTTCAGAATGACTCGTTGCATTTGAGGGTTTGTCATCCCGACCGAAGTCCGCCGCAGGCGGACGCAGTGGAGGGATCTGCGGTTTCTTCTTCCATATAACCGACCACAGATTCCTCGACTGCGCTGCGCTCGCTCGGAAGGACAAGGGGTTGTGGTGCGAGCACCGAAGTTCATTCGTGCAGGAAACGGTCTGCGCAGGAGGGGGGCGGTGCAGGGCAGACGGTGTAGCTTCCGAAAAGGCTGCGGCGGGCGCGGGCCACGCAGCGATAGAGGCCATCGCGCAGCGGACGGGGAATCCATTGCAAGAGATGTGCGCAGCGTGCCCATCCGCCGCCGAGTAAATGCAGCGATTGCAAAATTGCATCGGAGCGTAGGTGCAGCGATTCGCTGGGTGTGTCCAGTGATTGAATCAATACGACAGATTGAACGGACACGGCGGGGTTGGGCGCGTGCGTGTCGATGCCGTGCCGAGCGAGCGTCCTCTGCGCCAGCGGACCTTGCAGCGAAGCAAACCGCAGCAGGGCGCGACGGTCGCGGCGCAACAGAAAACGCACGCAGCCATGGCAGAGCGGGCAGAGTCCGTCATACAAGAGAACGGCGTGGCCGAAGATTGGCGGCGCGTGGCCGGGGAGGGGTATCGTCGGCGAGTGTGGATCGGACTGCGTGGGGTGGGTGCGCATGGTGCTCCCAGGAATGCGGCGCAGGCGCAGCCGCGTGCTGCTCTGCACCTATACTTATATTCGATGTCAGCACAGAAGCCGATGGATTCCTCGTCTACGAACGCGCCCACTGAGCGTGTTTTGCCGCGTTCACACCAGTTGCAACAGCGCGCGGAGCAGTTCTTTCCCGGTGGGGTCAACTCGCCCGTGCGAGCCTTTGGCGCGGTGGGCGGCCATCCGCCGTTTGTGGAGCGGGCGCAGGGCGCGCACGTTTGGGACGCCGACGGCAACCAATATGTGGACTATGTTGGCTCCTGGGGGCCGATGATTTTGGGCCACGCCGCGCCGCAGGTGGTCGAGGCCGTGCAGCAGGCGGCCCGTCGCAGCGCGAGCTTTGGCGCATCGACGGCCAGCGAGGCGGAACTGGCGGCGCTAGTGCAGCGCGCCTTTCCGTCGATGGAGCGGATGCGCTTTGTCAGTTCGGGCACGGAGGCGACGATGTCGGCCCTTCGGCTGGCGCGTGCGTTTACGGGCAGAAAGTTCGTCATCAAATTTGAAGGCTGCTACCACGGCCATGCCGATGCGCTGCTGGTGAAGGCGGGTTCCGGCGTGGCGACCTTTGGGATTCCTGGCTCCGCAGGCGTGTTGGAGGAGACGGCGCAGTTCACGCTGGCGCTGCCGTTCAACGATGTTGCGGCGGTCGAGGCGGCCTTTGCGCGACACCAGGGCGAGATCGCCTGCGTGATCGTGGAGCCGGTGGTGGGCAATGCGGGCTGCATCGCGCCGGCGGAGGGATACTTGCAGGCGCTGCGCACGTTGACGGCGCAGGCGGGCGCGGTGTTGATCTTCGATGAGGTGATGACTGGCTTTCGCGTGGCGTTGGGTGGAGCGCAGGAGCGCTATGGTATTCAGCCGGATTTGACCTGCCTGGGCAAGATTCTTGGCGGCGGCCTGCCGTGCGCGGCCTTTGGCGGACGCAGAGAGATTGTCGAAATGTTGGCACCGCTGGGGCCGGTGTATCAGGCGGGCACGCTGAGCGGCAATCCGCTGGCCATGGCGGCGGGCATCGCCACGGTGGGACATTTGATCGAGCAGCGCGCGCAGATTTATGCGCAACTGGAGCAGACGGCGGCGGCGATTGCCGATGGCGTGGCGCAGGCCGCAGCGCAGGCAGGCGTGGCGCTCACGACGAATCGCGTGGGCAGCATGTTCACTTGGTTCTTGCAGCCGGGGCCGGTCGTGGACTATGCCAGCGCGGCGTGCTCCGACACGAGGGCCTTTGCGGCGCTGCATCGCGCAATGCTGGAGCAGGGTGTGTGGCTGCCGCCCTCGCAATTTGAAGCGGCGTTTGTGAGCACGGCGCACACGGCGCTGGATGTGGCCGCAACGGTTGCCGCGGCGCGCGCGGCCTTTGCAGGGATGCGAGCGGCTGGATAATTCTTGTCACTGTGGTTTGTGGAGATATCGCAGTATCTGTGCGCATGGAAAAGTGAACCGCAGATTCCTTCCCTCGGCTACGCTCGGGACAGGCTCACTCTCACACGCTCCGCTCGGAAGGACAAGGTGTTTGTGGTGCGATGATTTCTTTCGGAAGGACAGAGTGTTTGCAGGGTGGGAATTTCTACTCTGCGACGAGTCATTCTGAGCGCAGCGAAGAATCCAGAGTGCGAAGGCTGAATCGATGCAGCCAGTATCCTCTGGATTCTTCACTGCGTCCGCATGCGCGGACTCCATTCAGAATGACACTGTGTGTTTGAGGGTTTGTCATCCCGACCGAAGTCCGCCGCAGGCGGACGCAGTGGAGGGATCTGCGGTTCGCTTTTTTTACTCCGGTCTACCCCGATCCATTGCCCGATCTGCGCAGTTAAGCCCAAGCCTCGGGTGTGACGAATTCACAGTGTTGGTGGCGCGCGGCAAAGTGCTGCCGCCAGCGTGCAATGAGTGCAGCGGTTGCTGCGACGGAGTGGCTGCGATCTGCTCCCAAGCCGGTGTGGCCGCCGTCATGCATCAGAGCGTTGGTGGCCAAGCCGCGCAGCTGATTGCGCGCAAACCCACGCCAGAGGTTCTGCTCCACCGCTTGCGGCGTGGTGGGCTTCCAATCGTAGCCCATCGCATTCCACAAAACGGGGGTGAGTCCGAGCGCGCGTGCCTGGCGCAGCGCGTACGGGCGGCGCGAACCATACGGCGGACGAAACCAGCGCACCGGCTGGCCCAAAATATCTTCCAGCGCGGCGTTGCCTGCCTGTAGCTCTTGGCGAATGCGGGCATTCGAGCAGAGCAGCAGGGCCGGATGCGTGTCGGTGTGGCTGCCGATCAGATGCCCTGCGGCGGCGATGGTGCGCACCAGCGCGGGGCGTTGTCGGGCAAAGCGGCCAATCAAAAAAAATGTGGCACGAACCTTGTGCTGTGCCAGCACATCCAACAACTGCGGCGTGGCCGCATCGTTCGGGCCATCGTCATAGGTGAGCGCGATCTGGAGCGGGTTGGGCGCGGCCACCATGCAGCGGCCAAAGATCTGTGAACTGGGCGCCATGCCGAAGTAGGAGATGGCTCCAGCAACGGCCAGAGCGCTGGTCGCCGTGGCGGCAAGGATTTCGACATCACGCGGTGGGAACATGCGCCTTCAGTCTATCGTTTCGGGGGCACCACGGCGATGGGGGCGGCAGTCGAGGCAGGGGGAGTGGGGAGAATCAAAAGAGTACAAAACTTCGCTATTGATTCGCCTCTGAGGAATTGCTATATTCGCTTTTAGTTCGCTGATGCGTTTTTGAGCAGAGAGTTCACGGTGGGGAAGAGTATGGTGCTGAC
>JAJZCX010000075.1 GCA_021851625.1 Acidobacteriota bacterium
AGCTTCCCGCATTCACGATCAACTCCGCCTCATTATTACGCTCAAAGCCCGTGCGCGGAGAAACATCAAACACGCCATAGGTGCGGTCGCCCACATCGGCGTTGTAGCTGCCGCGCTGCGTCTCCAGATAGTCGATGTCCTTGGGGTCAATCTGCGGTCCAAGGTTGCTGGCAATGTTGGTGTTGGGAATCTCCACGCCGTCAATCTCCCAGCTCACTTGGTGCCCGCCGCGTACATGCAGCATGTCATGCACCATGTATGCGCCGGGAACATATTCCGTAATCATGGCCATGCTGTCCGTACGATCTGCGCCGGGAGTGCGTGCAATGTCGGCGCGACTCACCAGAGTCGTTGGCGTCACAGAATTCGGGTTCGCCACATCGACCTGCGTGGTCACCTGCACCGATTGCCGCACCGTGCCCACCTGCAAGGGGAAATGCAGCATCGGTGAAGTATCCGAATACACTGTGAGTGCTTGCAGCAACACATCAAAGCCGTGACTGCTAATAGTGATCGTATAGTCACCCAGCGGCACGGCTAAAAACGAAAAATATCCGCTGGAGTTCGTATGCGCTGTCAGCGTCAGTGCAGAATTCTCCGCGCGCATCACGACAGATGCGTCCGCAATCGGACGATGGCGCGGATCGTGCACGACCCCCTGCACCTCGCCAAAAACAGTTGCGTGTGCACGCACCCCGCACAGAAGCGCAAGCAGACAAACGAGCAAAAAACATCTTCGCAACAAAGTCATTCCTCTTTGCAAAATTTGCATGGGAAAATGTATGCCGCCGTGCCATGGCTGTCACGGTTGAGCAAATTATTTAGGAGAAAATTTAGAGCGGGAACTGCGGGGGGCTGCGCGGAGAGTAGCGAACAAACTTTTGTTCACACTGCGCAAGATATGTGGAGAGGACGACACGCTGTCCATAAATACTGCGCGTAAAACATGCTGCATGCATCCATAAGCCAAGCTGTGCAGAAACAACGGCATGGCCCAGTCGCGCATTGGGGCAAGGCTGCGCCAGCCAGGAGGGTGGCATGTCCATGCCGCCTGCCCTGCGCATCATCATGCAGTGATGCGCGCCATTTCTGCGGCAACAGGAGGGCACGTCCCCTTGCGTCTCAGCACGCAGCAGTGGCTGCATGGGCAGTGCGCACAGTAGGAGCAAGAGCGCCGCGGCTGCAATCCTTCTCACAGCATCAGTCTAACAGTCGCTCGATTGCAGTACGTTCCGCTACAAAATCGCGTATAAATTGCTCATGCCTCCCAATCCAAATGCTCCTGCAAAGATGAGTCAGCAGGCACTGTTTGCGCATCTGGCGGCTGAGCCATCCACACTCGTGCTGACGGGCAGCGTGCGTACTGCGCGCACATTCCTGCATCTCTACAACGAATGGCAGCAGCAGAAAAATCTGCGCGCTTGGTCAACTCCGCGCATCCTGGCCTGGGAGGTCTGGCTACAGGAGCAGTGGGATGCGCTCATCATCACAAGCGACGTGGAACAAACTCTTCTGACCGATGAGCAGGAGCGTAGCCTGTGGCACTCTGTTTTAGACAAAGCGCGCGTGCCCTTTTTGCACAATGAAAATTCTCTGGTAGAAACAGCGATGCAATCTGCACGCATAGCGCAGGCATACCTTCTTTCGCAGCAACAAATCCAACAGTCTGCTGAGGGCGTCGATGCACATAGCTTCGCGCGCTGGCTGCGTCTGTTTGCTTCGGAATGCTCACGCCTTGGACTGCTTCCTTCCGCGCAGCTCGCGGACACAATTCGCACACATCCGCGGCGCAACAGACTGCCATGGCCTGAAAAGATTTTTCTAGTCGGATTCGATCGACTCACGCCGCAACAAATGCAATTCTTGGACGATCTGCGCGGTCACGGTCGAACCATTACCAACCTTTGGCTCACACCAGAGGAGCAATCCTCCGCACCACCGCTCGTCATTACCGCTCCCACGCAGCAGGAAGAGTTGTACGCAGCAGCCTTCTGGATTCGACAGCGCTTGGAACAAAATCCATCCGAACGCATCGGTGTCATCCTGCCTTCCGTCTCTGCCGCTCGTCCTAATATCGAGCGTATCTTCCGCCGCGTATTAGCACCGGATAGCCTGCATGTCTCCAACGCATCGCCGCGCTTGCCGTATGAATTTTCCCTCGGCGAACCACTGCACACTTTGCCGCTAATACGTAGCGCGCTCCTTTTCCTGCGCTGGCTTACGCAGCCGCTTGCATGGGAAGAAGCATCGTATTGCATCACAGCGGGCCACTTCGAGAACACAACCAAAGATGAGCTTGCACGCTTGGATGCATCCCTGCGCACGCATTTGCACAGCACGAGCGGCACTATCGCTCTTCCCTGGCTGCTGCGCTTTCTACAAAGCAATCCAAAAACTGAAAACAATCCCTTTCTGCTGGTAGTGCAAGAAGCAACACATCTGACGCGCACCGAAAACATCATGCAACAGTCTGGGGTAAAGCCATCCGTGCGCACCTACGCTGAATGGGGCATGCGTGCAGAAAACATTTTGCGCACGATGCAATGGTCGCTACTCCAACCAAAAACGAGCGTGGAATTTCAACTTTTGCGTCGATGGAGTTCCGTGCTGGACTCCATCGCAGCCATTGATTCCGTAGCTGCACCCGTCTCCTTCAGCGCATGGCTGGACGCAGTGCAAAGCGCAACGCACCGCGCACTCTTTACCTTGGAAAGCCACGGTGCACCCGTGCAGATTCTCGGCGTTGCGGAGTCAGCCGGAATTCCTTTCGACGTCATCTGGTTCCTGGATGCTTCCGCCGAGTCTTGGCCTACACGCGGACAGGCACAACCATGGATTCCTTGGTTGCTGCAAAAGCAATTCACGCTGCCCTATGCGGATGCACAGGCAGACTATGCGCACGCAAGCCACATTACGCAGAGAATTCTCTCCACTTGCAAACAAGCCGTATTCAGTTTTGCATTGGAAGCATCCGCAGAGGAAAGTGGGCCGGCAACAAATTCTGCATCTGCTGTAACCCGCACCTCTCCAGTATTGCAAGATATTCTTCCGCACATTTCACAGATGGATGCACACACGCTGCTGCCAACACTGAAGAACAAAATGCAACCTGTTGCATCGTTGTCCACTCTGGCCGTGGCATCGGAACCGCCGATTCCGCTCCCAGCCGCAAACGTGCGAGGGGGCGTGCGATTTTTGCAGCTTCAAGCGGCCTGTCCCTTTCGCGCCTTCGCAGAGTTGCGCCTAGGCTCGACTCCGGTAGAAGATCCGGAACCGGGCATCGATCCAAGAACGCAAGGCGGCTTGATCCATGCGGTTTTGCACGACTTCTGGTCGCAAGTAAAAACACAGGCTGCACTTCTGGAACTATCCGCGAAGCAACGCAACGAGCTTCTCGTGCATTGCATTCTCTCCGCGCAATCGGAAGTTCACTCCCATTTACCCCATGAGGATTTACTGCTCGCCATCGAATCGGAGCGCATTGCAGAGCGATTGCTTGCGTGGCTGGATGTGGAAGCGCAGCGTCCAGAATTTTCTGTCGTTGCCTGCGAAGAAACTTTGGAACATTCTGAAATCGGCGGTGTTCACTTCGATTGCCGCATCGACCGCATCGACCAAGTTGGCGATGGCCTTGCGCTGCTCGATTACAAAACTGGAAACATTGCTGCATCGGCCTGCCGCGGAGATCGTCCCGATGAACCGCAACTCCCTACCTATGCGGTTCTGATGCAGAACGACAGGCAGCACAATGCACCACTGCGCGGAGTCGCTTTTGCCCATCTAAATGCGAAGCAATCGAGCTTCAAAATTATTCACTCGCTCTCACAAACCTTTCAGGCAAAGGATCCACGCAACGACAAGCGCAACAATCCAATCGTGAACGCAAATACGCTCGACACCATCGTCCAAAATTGGCGTGTCACGCTGGAGAATCTAGCCGGAGAATTTCGCGCAGGAACGTCCAGAGTCGATCCCAAGCATCCAAGAGAGACCTGTGAACATTGCGAACAGATGCTGCTTTGCCGCGTGCGCGAAACCAGCATTCACCAGCAAGACAGCGAGGATGAAGAGGACGCGGACGAAGGTGCAGCACAGGAAAATGAATAGATGAGCTTCGAAAATACAGCTTTGCCTTCAAAGCGACAGGTCCATACAGTGGACGACGCGGCGGAGCGTGCACGCGCGCTGGATACGACGCGCTCGTTTCTTGTCAACGCATCCGCAGGCTCCGGCAAAACAGAACTACTCATCCAACGGTATCTAAAACTATTGGCACAGGTGGAAGAGCCAGAGCAAATTTTGGCCATCACCTTCACCAGAAAAGCAGCAGCGGAGATGCGGGATCGCATCCTGAGCGAACTGCGTGCGGCTGCATTGCCAAACCCTGCGGATACCCTTTCTGCACACAAAGAGTACACGCGCGCTCTGGCCTTGGCTGCACTGGAGAACGCTGCTGCGCGCGGTTGGAATTTAGTCCGCCAGCCGCAGCGCATGCTGCTGCGCACGATTGATTCCTTGTGCGCCAGCATCACGCAGCGCATTCCCATTCTGTCGCAAATTGGCGCGGATTCTCGCCCCGTGGAGGACGCGCAGCCGCTCTATCAGGCCGCCGCCCATGCTGCGCTGTCCCATGCCTTGCAGACAGAAGGAAATTTGACTGCCGCTGCGCGCACGCTCTTGCTGCATTTGGACAATCGATTTACCACCGCTCGGCAATTGCTGGCAGACCTTCTCGCGTCGCGCGATCAATGGGGACACATCTTCCCGATCGCCCAGGAATTCTCTTCCACGGAGATGGACGCAATCCTGCAAGAACGCTTCTCCGTTCACTTCGAGCGTCAAGTTCAAGAATCATATCAGCGCATACAAAACGCGCTCGATGAGAAGACTGCGCAAACTATATTTTCTTTGATGCAACACGCTGCACGTAACCTTGCTGCCGATCTTGACCAACAGAATCCTTTTGCAGATTGCCTTTTATGGGACAAGTTTCCCGATGCAACACCGGAACATGTAGATCACTGGGCATTGGTTACACAGTTTCTATGCACAAAGGATGCCACCCTGCGCTCCCCGCGTGGAATCACCATAAAACAAGGATTTATAGCAGACGATCAGCGCAAAACGTAAATGCGGCACTTATTGGCTCAGCTTGCAGGCAACACTGCGTTGGTGAATGCACTCTGTGCGATCCAAACTTGCCCAGCACCCGGCTATACCGAGCAACAAAAAGACATTTTGCGTTCTTGCTTTCTCTTGCTGCGACAAGCGCTGGTGGAATTGCGATTCATCTTTACGCACACACAGCAAACTGACTTCACTGAGGTTCTACTTGCAGCAAAAAGTGCTTTGCAGCAAGACTCTAACGGCGTGGCCTTGGCGCTCGGCACAAAGGTTCAGCACCTGCTGGTGGATGAGGTGCAGGACACATCTGTCACGCAATTTCTTCTCTTTGAAGCATTGGTTGCAAGTTGGGATGGCCACAGCCAAACCGTCTTCCTTGTCGGCGACCCCAAACAATCCATCTACCGCTTTCGCAATGCAGAGGTCGCGCTCTTTTCGTATGCACAGCGCAACGGTCTTGGTTCGATCTCACTCGAATGCATCACACTCACGAAAAATTTTCGTTCCCAAAAAACTCTGATTGAAACCGCCAATGATTGGTTCGCCGCGGTCTTTGCAAATGGCGGCCAGCACGATGCCATTTCCTTCACTCCATCGCTTCCAGTGCGTTCAGACATAACGGAGAAGCATGTTCGTTGGTATCCACGCCTGCTTCAAAACAAGGAACAATCTGCACAATCCTCCGATGCAATCGAGGCGCAGGAAATATGCGCTCAAATCGAGCAAATCCAAATGCAAAAGCGTGCCGATGGCCAACCGAAGAGTATCGCCGTTCTCGTTCGAAAAAAATCGCAGGCGATCCCTATTTTGGCTGCGCTCCGCGAACATGAAATCGCCTACCACACGGTGGACATGGACACGCTTGCCGATCAGCAACCGTTGCTAGACTTGCTCGCGTTGACGCGAGCACTACTTCATGCGGCGGATCGAACCGCGTGGCTGGCTGTTCTCCGCGCTCCTTGGTGCGGGCTAACACTCGCTGATCTGCACGTGCTTTGCGGAACCGATCAAGAACCATTCCGCGCCAATACCATCCCAGAACTCATACAGCAACGCATCGAACTGCTCAGCGCAGATGGCCAATTCCGAGCGAAACGCACCTGGACAACAATGCAGCAGGCACTGGAGTTGCTACATCAAGAAAAACTCTCTGTGCTCGTCGAACGTCTTTGGAATAGCCTCGGTGGGCCTGCCTGCATAGCTCCAGAGGAGCATCCTGCGCTCGATCAGTTTCTGGATTTACTCGGCAAAATTGAGACAGAGCCGACTCCGATCAGCGGCGCGCACATCGAAGAGCGCATGCAGAAATTATTTGCCAACATACCTGTACTCCATGAAAATCCAGTTGAAATTCTCACCATTCATAAAGCCAAGGGGCTGGAGTGGGATGTGGTCTTTCTGCCCGGACTCCACAAAAAATCACGTCGCGCAGACAAAAAACTGCTCCTGTGGTCGGAAGAGTGGTCGATGGATGACACCGCGGAACCACGCATTTATCTAGCCCCCATTCAACACGCAACAGAAACAGAGTATCCAACCAAAAAGTGGCTTTCCAATCGGTTGCGTGACCGTGACATTGAAGAGATGCGCCGACTCTTTTACGTGGCCTGCACGCGCGCACGGGATCAACTGCATCTCTTCGCGGAAGTCAAAGTTGGTAAAAATGGCAAGCTGACAACGCCCGATGCCTCTCAACTGCTTTCCATTGCGTGGCCTTTTGCAGAGCCATTTTTCGCAGCCATCACCGTGCAAAATGAATCATCGGGAACGCTGCTGAAAATGCCGGCACCTTCCGTAGAGGATCGTTTGAACGTGCTGCCATCTCTCGCCGCGCAAGAAGAGAATGCATCCATTCCTTTGTCTAATTTTCGTCGGCTGCCCGCGGATTGGCACCCGGAAACGTTCTTGTCCGATGTGATGATCCCCGGCAACACGATGCAGTCCCAAACTGCGGAGACTACAGATGCAGCGCACCTGCTGCGCCCCCAGGG
>JAJZCX010000076.1 GCA_021851625.1 Acidobacteriota bacterium
CACCAGTGCGTCGATACGCGCCGTCGTCTGCTTGACGCGCGCCTGCACCACCTCTTCGGTGATCTCTTCCTCGTCAAAGATAACGACTTCTTTGATGTTGCGCACGCCGCGCTTCAGGTCTTCGCCGAGCGCCATGATCTCGCGGATCACGATCGAGGAGCGTGAGATAGCCTTCATCACGCGCATCTGTCCGCGCTCAATGCGGCGGGCGATTTCGACTTCGCCTTCGCGCGTTAGCAGCGGCACCGTTCCCATTTCGCGCAGGTACATGCGCACTGGGTCCTTGGTGTTCTCCATCGCACCCGGGGTTAGGTCGAGTTCAACGTCTTCGCTTTCCTCGCCGGCTTCGGGTTCAAATTTTTCCTGTCCAAATTTCGGCCCGTCTTCCAGCAGGTCAATGCCTTGCGAGCCGATGGTGGTCATCAGGTCATCGAGATCGTCAGGGGAATTGACGTCGCTCGGCAACAGGTCGTTGACCTCGCCAAAGGTCAGGTAGCCCTTTTCTTTGCCGGTGTCGATGATATTGTCAATGTCGTCTTCGAATTTGTCTTCCAAAGTCTATGCGCCTCGCCGCATCGCAATGCGATGCGTAAATTTTTGTTGTCCGAGAGTTGGACGTTCCATGCGGTCAAAAGCCGCGGCGGCTGGTCAAAGTGACCGGATCGTGGTCACGCCAAGGCGCACGTCCCCAGACAACCACAGTTTATCATAGAGTTGTCAATTTTTTGCGGGACGATTTTCCCTGTCCATGCGTTGCCACCCAAGCATTAGATGCATATCATAGAAGCTGGGAAGCACGGAATCCCGAACGGCGCATTCGCCGAATTTTTGCTGGCAGGAGCGCCCTCTCACTTCACCCATGGCAGACGATCAGAACCCACAACTCCCCCTTGGTAACGGCGGCAACGCAGCCGACGGCAACCCACCCACCGGTCCGGGCGCAGCCAGCCTGCTGCCCATCAACATTGAAGAGGAGATGCGTCGTTCGTATCTCGACTATTCGATGTCGGTCATCATCGGGCGCGCGCTGCCGGATGTGCGCGACGGCCTGAAGCCGGTGCACCGGCGCGTACTCTACACCATGCACGAGATGGGCCTGCAACACAACAAAAAGTACACCAAGTGCGCCAAGGTTGTCGGTCAGGCGATGGGCTTGTATCACCCGCATGGCGACGCTTCCATCTACGACACGCTGGTGCGTCTGGCGCAGCCATTTTCCATGCGTTATGTGATGGTGGATGGCCAGGGAAATTTTGGCTCCGTGGACGGCGACCCGCCTGCGGCCATGCGCTACACCGAAGCGCGTCTGACGCGCCTGGCGGGCGAATTGCTCGCCGACATCGACCAGGACACCGTGGACTTTGTTCCCAACTACGACGAGAGCACCAGCGAACCCACTGTGCTGCCGACGCGCATTCCCAATCTGATCGTCAACGGCTCCAGCGGCATCGCCGTGGGTATGGCCACCAACATTCCACCGCATAATTTAACGGAGATCGTCAACGCGGCCATTGAAATGGTCAACAATCCCCACGCCGGCTTGATTGAAGTGATGAAGCACGTGCAGGGGCCAGACTTCCCAACCGGCGGCTTCATCTATGGCCGGTCCGGCATCGTGGAGGCATACAAGACCGGTCGCGGACGCTTCCTGATGCGCGCGCGCGTGGCCACGGAGAACATGGCGCAAGGCCGCCAGTCGATTATCGTCACAGAGATTCCGTATCAGGTGAACAAATCCAAGCTCATCGAGCGCATCGCCGCACTGGTCAATGAAAAGATCATTGACGAAATCAGCGACGTGCGCGATGAAAGCGACCGCGATGGAATGCGCATTGTGATCGAACTCAAGCGCGGCGCGGAATCGCAGATCGTGCTCAACCAGCTATACAAGCACACGCAGATGCAGGAGAGCTTCTCGATGATCTTCCTGGCCGTGGTCAACGGCCAGCCGCGCGAACTGGGCCTGCCCGCAGCCATTCGGCACTTTTTGGATCATCGCGTGGATGTGGTGCGCCGTCGCACAGCCTTCCTGCTGCAAAAGGCCCGCGACCGCGAACATATTTTGCTCGGCTACCAGATCGCGCTCGACCACCTGGACAGCGTCATCAAGATCATTCGCGGCTCCACATCGCGGCCTGATGCGCGCGAGAGCCTCTTCCAATACTTCTCCGGCAAGTCCATCAAGCTGCAAGGCAGTGAACTGCGCGGTGTCACGTTGGATGCAGCCAAGTACGGCGTGGATCTGTCGCAGTCCACGGTGGCCACGCTGATTCTCAGTTACCGCCAGATTGACGCTATTCTCGAATTGCAACTCTATCGACTCACGCAGCTTTCGATTGACGAATTGCTGCACGAGTTGAAGGATGTGCGCGATCGCATCGCCGAGTACGAGTCCATCTTGGCCAGTGAAAAGAAGCTGCGCGCTGTGATCGTCAAGGAGTTGGAAGCGGTCAAGAAAGACTACGGCGATGAGCGCCGCACGCAGATTCTCGACGAAAGCGCCGAGCTGCAACTGGAAGATTTGATCGCCGATGAGCAGGTGGCCATTACCGTCTCGCACTCCGGCTACTTGAAGCGCACGCCGCTCACCACCTATCGCCAGCAGCGGCGCGGCGGCCAGGGACGCATGGGCATGAAGACGCGCGAGGAGGATTTCGTCGAGCAGTTGATCGTCGATTCCACGCATGCCTATCTGCTCTACTTCACCAACACGGGCCGCGTGTATTGGCTCAAGGTCTATGAGATTCCCGACGTGGGCGCTGCGGGCAAGGGCAAGGCCATCGCCAGCCTGCTCAACCTGCAACCGGGCGAAAAGGTTTGCGCCATTCTGCCCGTGCGCAATTTGGAGGAAGAGGGCAAGTTTATCTTCTTCGCCACGCGCAACGGTACGGTGAAGCGCACGCCGCTCAAGGATTTTTCCAATGTCATGGCGCGCGGCATCATCGCCATCGGCGTGGATAAGGAAGACGAACTGGTCGCTGCACGCATCACCGACGGCAAGCAGGTGGTCTTTTTGGCAACGCATGAGGGAATGGCGATTCGCTTTGACGAAAATGATGTACGTTCCATGGGTCGGCCTGCCTATGGCGTGCGTGGCATCGACCTCGGAGCCAAGGATTACTTGGTCGGCGCAGCCGTCACACCCAGCGAGCGCAAAAAGACCGAGGTCGGCGGTGCCTGCGCCTGCCTGATTCTCTCCGTCACCGAGCACGGCTTTGGCAAGCGCACCGATGTGGACGAGTATCGCCTGCAAACGCGCGGGGGCAAGGGCGTCATCAACGTGAAGACCACGGCCAAGAATGGCAAGGTTAGCTCCATTCAACTGGTCGATGAGTCCAGCGAGTTGATGGTCATCAGCCAATTTGGCAAGATCATCCGCATCGACACCAAGACGATCCGCGAGGCGGGCCGCTCGACGCAGGGCGTCAAGCTGCTGAACCTCGAAGAGGGCGACAAGGTGGGCGCAGCGGTGGTGATTCCGCCCGATGAAAAGGAAAACGGCGAAAACGGAACGCTGATTCAGTAAGCAGAACGGGCCATGCAACCACGGCGGCAGAGACCATCTCTGCCGCCGTGGTGTTTTTAGGCAAGCGCGGAATTGCAAAAGTGTCCGTGTGCCTGCGAGCGCAGTTTCTACTTCAGCGGTGGTGGAAAGCGCTTCATCATTTTGAAGATGGACATGGCCACTTGCTTTTCCTCGTTTTTATTGCCAACGTCAACGCTATCCTCGGTGGCTTGGCCACGCCAGACCAGTTTATTGGTGCGGGTGTCAAACATGTCGATGGTCAAGATGCCGATGGTGCGGGGAACCTGACGCGTGTTGGCGAAGCCCATGCCGCCCATCCCCCAGCCCATGCCGCCCATGCCCCATCCCCAACCACCCATTCCCCAACCGCCCCAACCGCCGGTGCCCCAGTAAGTGGTGTTGGTGTCCATCGTCTCTTGTGTCAGGAAGCGATACTCCACGCGCAGGTCAGGCGACTGTTGCGCAGAGACCTGCTGCATGTGCTTCTTCTTCTTCAGCGCGTAGTTGACGTACTCGTCCACATATTGCCGGTAAAAAGGATGATTGTCCTCTGGGCTGGACACCCACTCATAGGTTTTGTAGCTGGAAAAAGGCGCACTCAGCCGCCAGTTGACGCGAATGCTTTGCGCGTGCAGAGCGAGTGGCAGGGCTAGAATACATGCAAGTCCCCATAGCGTTGTTGCGAGTTTTTTCAGGCTAGAATTTTTCATGGTGTGCGTACCGTTCCTTCCCAAGATCTGCACAGAGTCCAGTCTTGGAATTCAACACTATTGGACGCGGGAAGCCAGCATTTGTATGCAGATTCCACGCAAAATCCTGTGCTAGGCCCAGTACAGAGTTGCGCTCTGCCCGGTTTTTCCTATGCACCCCATTCTACGGCGCGTGCGTGGTCTGCGCATCCTGAGCAGAACCACGCATGCAACCGCGGTATTTTGGGGTGCGGATGCTACTCCCGGACTACTTGGGCGGGAAGTGATCCAGCATCTTGTAAACCGACTTGGCCACTTCCTTCTCTTCGTTTTTTCCAGGTTTCAGCACATTGTCCTGCGTGGCTTGGCCGCGCCAGACGAGATGTTTGGTTTTGGCGTCGATCAGGTCCACGGTGAGAATGCCGATGGTGATGGGGTCCTGCGTGGTATTGGCCATGCCCATGCCTCCCATGCCCATGCCCATGCCCCAACCACCCCAGCCGCCACCACCCATGCCTTCATACGTGGTATCGGTTTCTACTGATTCTTGGGTCAAAAAATGATAGGTGGCGATCAAGTCCGGGGACTGCGCCATGGAGACGACCTTCATTCCTTTCTTGGTCAAGGCTGCGCGTACATATTCGCCCACATACTGTCGGTAAAAAGGATGGTTGTCATGCGGACTGGGCACCCACGCGACCGTTCTGTAATCAGAAAAGGGTGCGCGGTGACTCCAGTTGACGCGTATGGTTTGCGCCTGCATCAACGGCACGCAAGCGAGAAAAGCGGCGAAAATTGCCAAGAAAAAAATTTTGATCCGGTTACGAAACACAACGTGCATGGTTGCTTCCTCCTGTTGGTGAGAGTGCATAAATGGGTACGCCGTGAATTTAATGTTGCGGCGCAAGTTGGAGCACGCACGTTCCATGCGATAGTCTGGAGTAGGAAGATGCGCTCCGTTCGTCTCCAATCCGCGCCCGCTCAATGGTTACGCACTAGCGTGATCTTTGCCATTGTCTGCGCAATTTTCCTTGCCATGCCGGCTTGGGCAACGCTGCAAACGCGACCCGCCCGGCACATCCGCCGCGTGCATCGCCGCAGCCGCAGTCTCCACCATCGCGGCACCGTGGCCCGTGCGCGGCTGCATCGGCATGCAGCCGTACATCGCAAAGTAGCCCGGCGATTCAGTGCGCGCGCTAAAGCATCTGGAGTTTCCGTACCCGCTCCCATAGATACTCAAGCAGCAGACAGCCTAGCTCCACTGCCCGCACCCGCGCAAGTCCAGCAGACCGTTGCGATTCCGCGGCACATTCCCCGGCCCCTGCGCGGCTCGCATGATGTGCTGGTGCACCAGAACATCATTGCGGACGTTGAGGGACTGGGCCGCATTCAGAATGACGCGCAGATTCAGGAAATGTTAGCAGCCAAGAGGTTAGCCCCCGTGCCCGTTGGTGCGGGAATGACCGTCGATCCGCGCCTGCCCGCCAATCGCCGCTATTGCCGCCCATGGACGGCGGATTTTCTTGCGAATCTGACCCATGCGCATTCGGCCCTGTTTGTGCATCCGCTGGTGGTCACTTCCGCTGTACGCACCGTGCAGTTTCAGCAGCACTTGGAGCGCATCAACGGCAACGCCGCTCCAGCTAGTGGCTACACCGCCTCCCCGCACCTGACCGGCCAGGCCGTCGATATTGGCAAAAAAGGCATGTCCATGCGCGAGATTGGCTGGATGCGCGCCTATCTGGGCCAGATGCAGAGCGCTGGCCTGCTTGACGTAGAGGAGGAGTTTCACCAATCCTGCTTCCACATCTCCGTCTACAAAACCTACGCGGATGAGCCGGGATTTTCGACCAACATGATTGCCCGCTCCGATGTGCCCGCCCTGCCCGCCGCCGCACCCAAGGCTGCTGCTTCAGAGCATCGCGCGCTCGTGCGCAGCGTGCATCATCCTGTGCGCCGCCGTCGGCGCCACATGCGTGTTCACCCCAGCCTGATGGCCGCCGGAGTGCAGTAAGCCCGACCCGCGGCACCATTGCATCCAGCCTGCAATTAGCCAAATTTCCTAAAATTCAAACGATTTTTCATGGATTTACGGCTTCCAGGTCTCCCGACGGACCCACAGCCGAAATTCGCCCAGTTCCTGCAACGGTACGCGAGCCATCTTTGGAGTGTTTTTCTTGCATTTTTCTCTTTACACCGGCGGCAATCGGCGTACTGTTGTAGGCAGAGAATTCTAATAACTCAGCGGTGCGACGGGGCAGACCATGAAGTCCAAGGTGCTGGTAGTCGATGACGACCCATTGGTAGCCGATACGCTATGCCTGATTTTTCAGAAGCGTGGTTATGATTGCCGCGCTTCCTATTCAGGCAACGAGGCGCTCTCCTGCGCCAAACAATTTGTCCCAGAGTTGTTGCTCTGCGACATCACCATGCCCGGCATGAGCGGATTGGAGGTCGCCTCCTCCATCGCAGACACGCTGCCGAGTTGTCGCATCCTGCTGCTGACCGCGCATTATGGCAACCTCAAATCGGCGCGGCAGTGCGTGCATACGCTCAGCGTGCCCAATCGCGTGATGACCAAGCCGGTGCAGCCCGATGAGTTGTTGCATCAGGCGCACACGCTGTTGCACACCGTGCACTAGGGTTCCTATGCGCAGGCCCGGTGCTGGCGCGCTCTCCAGCCCAGTGTTTCCAAAATTTGGTCGTGGGTCAGTTGAAAGGATGTTGGATCACTCTCTACATTCTTACCCACAGACACACTGTCATTCTGAGCCCTTCGGCTTCGCTCAGGGCAGGCTCCGCGAAGAATCCAGACGGTGATGGCTGGGTGGATGTAGCGGTAATTCTCTGGATTCTTCGTCA
>JAJZCX010000077.1 GCA_021851625.1 Acidobacteriota bacterium
CCGTTTGCGGTTGGCGCGCTCCTCATCAGCCTGCTCTCGGCACGGCATTTCGGCCAGTTCCACGGAGGCAACACCCCGGAGCGCCCATGAGAAATCCGCTCGCCAGGGCTTTCCGCTCTCTGGGCAATTTCAACTTCCGCTTGTGGACGGCAGGCGGTCTGGTCTCCAACATCGGGACATGGATGCAGCGTGTCGCACAAGACTGGATCGTGCTGACGCAACTGACACACCATGACGCGACTGCACTCGGCATCGTCACGGGCCTCCAGTTCGCCCCGCAGTTGCTGTTGCTGCCCTGGAGCGGTTTGGCCGCGGACCGTTTCAACCAGCGCAAACTGTTGATGCTGACGCAGGCATCCATGGGCGTGTTGGCCACAGCGCTGGGAGTCCTGACGATCTCAGGCTATGTCCGGCTCTGGCATGTGTATGTCTTTGCCTTTGTCTTTGGCACCGCTGCGGCGCTGGACGCGCCGGTGCGCCAGACCTTTGTCGGCGAGCTGGTGGGCGACGATCATCTGCCCAATGCAGTTGCGCTCAACTCGACCTCGTTTTTCGCCGGCCAGATGATCGGCCCTGCCGTGGCCGGTCTATGCATCGCAAAGATCGGAACCGGCTGGGCGTTTCTCCTCAACGGGCTGTCCTTCGGCGCGGTTCTGCTCTCCATGGTTTTGCTGCGCGTCCATGATCTCAGGACAAACGCGCGCGCTTCCCGCGGTTCCGGTGGCTTCATTGAAGGACTTCGTTATGTATGGGCCAGGCCGGACCTGCGATCTATCGTAGTCATGCTTTTTCTGATCGGAACATTCGGGTTCAATTTTCCGATCTTCATCTCCACCATGGCGGTGAGTGTCTTCCACACCGATGCTGGCGGCTTCGGTTTGCTGTCGTCGATCATGGCCGTCGGCACCATTGGTGGGGCGCTTCTGGCGGCCGGGCGCGACAAGCCAAATTTTGGGACGCTGCTCCTCGGCGCCGCGGTTTTTGGAATCGGTTGTGCGCTTGCTGCCTTCTCTCCTGGATACTGGTGGTTCGCAGCAGCCCTCGCGGTGATCGGAGTGGCCGCACTTACCTTCACCAACGCAACGAACAGCATGATGCAGCTTTCCACCAAGCAAGAAATGCGCGGACGTGTGATGGCGATTCGTGTCGGTGTGGCGCTCGGCGGAACAGCCCTCGGAGCGCCCATCGTCGGCTGGGTAGCGAATCATTTCGGTCCGAGATGGTCGCTCGGCATCGCCGCGATCTCCGCAATCCTCGCAGCCCTTGTCGCGGCCCTGACGATGGCGAAATCTGTGGCTCTAGCAGATCCCATGGACACCTGTTCGTCCTCGACGGGCTGACCTTGCCCCCGCAAACATACCCCATATGCGCAGGGGTTGAGGGGATAGATTCATCCCGTCATCGTTGAGGCTGTGTGAAAGTGGCGAATCGCTAAGTTGTTGAGATTTATTGGTGGACCTGGTCGGGATCGAACCGACGACCTCTTCCATGCCATGTTGTAAGCGAAACCGCAAATTTTAGACGGTGCAGCAGTTATGAACCGGCACAACCGGCAAAAATGGCACTCTGGGCGGTATTTGCGACAAAAATGCGACAAACTTTTTACGGGCTTTCGGGCTGGCCGTGTGGGACCAGCCCGACCATTTGCTAAACGAAATACACTGTCGGAAGGTGTATCCAGGGCACTGGAAGTCGGCCATATTTGGATAAGGGTCTTAGGAAGCAAAGCTCTTAGACAAAAGAGCTAAGCTTTTGAAGTGGCATGACTAAACGCATATTTTCATTGTTCAAAAATTGGAGAAGCAAAATTTCGACAGGTCGTGCGCTGTTTTGCTCTGGATTTAACGGCCATGCAAGCTGCAAAAATCACAGGCTTGTCGGTTCGTTCCGTCAATGCGATTTTCTTGCGCATGCGCAAGAAAATCGCAGCAGAGTTTGAACGCCACTCCCCCTTTGGCGGAGAACTGGAAGCGGACGAATCCTATTTCGGCCCGCGTCGCGTGCGCGGCAAACGGGGCCGCGGCGCCGCCGGAAAAACCATCGTCTTCGGCCTGCTCAAACGCGGCCAGCAGGTCTACACCGAGATTGTGCCCGATGCCTCTAAAGCCTCGCTGCACGCCATCATTCGCGGCAAAGCCAGTCCAGAATCCATCCTGCATACCGACGGCTGGCGTGGCTACGATGGCCTGGTGTATCTGAGTTTCGACAAGCACCTTCGCGTCAATCACAGCGAGAATGAATTTGCTCGCGGGCCTCGCCACGTCAACGGCATTGAGAGCTTCTGGAGTTTCGCAAAACGGCGCTTGCTCAAGTTCAACGACATTGCGAAACACACCTTTTACCTTCATCTCACAAGAGACCGAATTTCGCTTCAACCACCGCTAGGACAACCTCTACAAAACCCTGCTATCCTTCTTCCGAAACCACCCACTCTAAGAGCTTTTGCTTCCTAAGACCCTCAGCAAATATCCTTTGGAGACTTCACTGCATCCGCATACGCGGACTTCGTTCAGAATGACGCTCTTGGTTTTGAAGAGGATTCCTCGACTGGAAGGAAAATCTGTAGGGTGGATGCGTGGTCGATTCGCGCGCAGCCAGCACACATTGTCATCCCGACCGAAGTTCGCCATCGGCGGACGCAGTGGAGGGATATGCGGTTTGCCTCCCACTCTTCGCAAAAGCGAAGAAGAATGGGGCACCCAACCAACCGCAGATTCCTCGACTCACTGCGTTCGCTCGGAATGACAAGGTGTTTGTTGTGCTTTGTTTTTCGTTCGGAAGGACATGTGAACGTGGTGCGGAGTCTTCGCCCAGACGAACAAAGAGTGCGCATTGCGATGCGGAAATTTCCATTTTCACGACGAGTCCTTCTGAGCGCAGCGAAGAATCCAGAGAGCGCCCACGACATGGATTCAGCAAATACCCTCTGGATTCTTCGCTGCGTCTTTGGGGAAGAATGACACTGTGTTTGTGGGGAAGGATGTGGCGAGTGATCCAACATCCTTCAATCTGACCCACTACACGACAAGAGGCCTGTGGATGGATTGCACCCACAGGCCCCTTGGTTTTGCATTGCACTTCGCTTCTGGAAACGATTTCCAAACTACTTTCTACTGAATCGTCAACGACAGCGGCACCGACTGCGACAGCCCATTCGGCCCAGTGACGACCACTTGCACCGTCGTCGTTCCCGTCGGGGTTACCGGCGTGGTGGGCGAGGTCGGCGGTGGCGTCGAAGTGCCCGTCTGCGTTGGCGCTCCGCCCGCGCAGGCCGTCATCATGCCCACCCCGGCCAGCAGCACCAGCAGCACCAGCAGATGTCGCGCCCGCGTGTCCATCTTCTTCTTGCGCAGGCCCACGCCCGCAGCCAACAGACCCGGCAGCCAGAAGGCCCCGGCCAGCATCGGCATTGGATTCGTCGGCGACGACAGTGGCGCATACGGCTGCACCGCAGCCACGGGTGCCGTGGTTTCAATGCTGAGCGTCACCGTCTGTTGCGCGGCGCTGTTGATGTCCAGCGTCGTTGGGTTGAAGACGCAGGTGGCCGCCTGTGGCAATCCCTGACAAGCGAATTGCAGCGTGCCCATGTAGCCGCCCTGCGGCGTCAACTGCACCGAATCCAAGCCGGTGGAACCCGCCTTGATCGTCAGCGAACTGCTGCCGAGGGCAACCTGCACCGTCGGCGTCTGCGCGGCGAAGACCGTTACCGTGACCGGGTTCGATGTGCCGCCCGCGTAGAGCGCCGTAATCGTGTCCGTGCCCACGGGCAGAGCCGTCGTGCTCAGCGTAGCCGTGCCGGTTGCATCCAGCGTGCCTGTGCCTAGGAAGACCGTTCCATTGTCGAAGGTGACCAGCCCGCTCGGCGTCATGCCGTTCGAGGTCGTCACCACCGCGGTGAAGGTCACACTCTGACCTTGGTTCACGGACGAAGCCGAACTAGTCAGCACCGTCGTTGATTGCAGCGCGCTCACCTGTACGGTCACAGCGCTGGATGTGCTGGCCGCATAGATGCCACTGGCCACAAAGCTGGCCGTGATCGTGTTCGTGCCCACCGGCAGTGTCGCAGTGCTCAGCGCGGTCACGCCACTGGCGTTCAGCGTGCCTGCGCCCAGGAAGGTTGTGCCGTCATAGAAGTTCACTGTGCCTGCAGGCGCGGAGCCATTGGCTCCAGAGACCGCTGCGGTAAAGGTGACGCTCTGACCTTGGGCAATCGACGTGGCGGAGCTGGTGAGCACCGTCGCCGTTTGCACCGTGGTCACCGTCACCACCACTGTGTTGGATGTCGCCCCGGCATCATTGCCGTTGGCGGCATACGTAACGTCGATGGAGTTCGTACCCACCGGCAAGGCCGTTGTGCTCAACGTAGCCATGCCGCTGGCATTCAGCGTGCCTGTGCCCAGCGTGGCGGCACCATTCAAAAAGGTCACCGTGCCCGCAGGCGTGCTGCCATTCGGCGAGGTCACCGCAACCGTCAGCGTTTCGTTCTGCCCCGCAAGAATCGAGGCCGAAGAAGCACTCAGCGTTGCCGTGGTCTGGTCTGCGTAGACCGTGACCGAAGTATTGCCCGTGCTGCCGCCATCCTCACCCTGGCCCGCATAGGATGCCGAGACGGGATTCGTTCCCACCGGCAGCGTGGAGAGCGTCAGCGAAGCGGAACCGGCTGCATTCAACGTGCCGGTGCCGATGACCGTGCTGCCGTTGTAGAAGGTCACCGTGCCCACAGGCGTTCCACCCGCATTGCCGGTCACCGTCGCCGTCAGCGTTAAATTTTGGCCGTAGAATGTGCTGGCCGTCGATGGCGTCAGCACCGTCGTTGTTGTGTCGCCGGAGACAGCCACCACAAGCGAGTTCGATGTGCTGGCAAGATCCCCACCGGAGGCCGCATAGCTAGCCGACAGAGTGTCTGTACCGGCTGGCAAAGTGGACAGGTTCAGCGTCGCCACACCGCTGCCGTTCAGCGCACCGGTGCCGATGACTACGGTCCCGTTATAGAAGGTCACCATGCCCGCAGGCGTGCTGCCCGCCGAGGGCACCACCTTCGCCGTCAGCGCCAGCGATTGCCCATAGCTGATGCTTGTACTGCCCGCAGTCAATGTAGTCGTGGTCGTATTGGATGTCACCACCACGCTCAGCGTGTTCGATGTTCCCGCCGTATTGCTGCCCGATCCGGCAAATTGCGCCGAGATCGAGTTCGCACCGGCTGGCAGCGTTGTTGTGCTCAAGGTCGCCACACCGCTGGCGTTCAACGCGCCAGAGCCAATCGGGTTGGCACCGTTGTAGAAAGTCACCGTACCCGAAGTGATCGGCGTGCTGGGACTGGTGCTCGTATCGGTCAGCGTAGCCGTCAGGGTCACGTTGGTTCCATAGGGAACATTCGTGCCCGATGCAGACAGCACTGCGGAGGTCGTATCGGAGCTGACCGTCAGCGTGCCATCCGTCGGCGTCACTGTGTAGTTGCTTAGGTTGGCCGTGCCGGTCGCCGTCAGCGAGGGCACAATGCTGTACGTGCCCACGGGTGAAGTCTGTGTGGCCGTGGTGATGAAGTTCACCGTGAACGTGTCGCCATTGGCTCCTGTAAAGCTGCCTCCATTCGACTCTGCATACGGAGAACCGTTATAGGTGATCGTGCCCGCAAAGTTTGGGTTGACTGTGTTGTAAGGCCGTGTGGCGTTGTCAGCCACCAGCGTCAGCGCGGCTGGGTTCAGCGTAATCACCTGCGCCGCAGAGACCGACGGGCCATAATTGCCCGTGCCTGCGTAAGCCGCTGTCACGGAGTCCGTGCCCGCGGACAGTGCCGTTGTGGTCAGCGTGGCTACGCCGGAGCCATTCAGCGCTGCCGTTCCCAGCGCCGTTGTGCCGTTGTAAAAGACAACCATGCCCGATGGTGTGAAGCCGGTTCCCGTTACCGTGGCCGTCAGCGCAACGCTGGTACCATAGGTTCCCGTGGTCGGCGTGGCCGCAAGCGTGGTCGTGGTCGGCTCGGAGGCCAGTATCTCAATGCCGCTAATTTTTGGATTGTTGATCGGGCCATTCGTAAAGCTGATGCTGATGTTGCCGTTGGTGTCAGCCGTAGCCTCAAATGGCTCCGTGATGGCGATATTCGCGCCACCTGCCGCTGCAACAATGTCAAAGTTCTTCAGCACCGGGCTGCCATTGATGGCCACATTGAAGATGCGCTGCCCAGGCTGCGTCAAAAATATCTCGGCAAAGTGCAGCCGTACCGTGTACGTTGCCCCCGGCAACAGATTGGGAATCGTATACGACATCACGCCCCAACGTTCCGTCTGATAAATCGCCTCTGGCGCAGGATTGATGGCATTGCCCGTATTCACGGTGTTGCCGGTAGCGGCCAGATTGCCGCCAGAGTAATCCTCATCCGGCTGGAAGGCACCCATGGTCGCCGCGTTGTAGGTGCCGGTGTATCCAGAGTCGATTGCAATCACATCCGGCGCGGAGGCCGAGAGCGAAACCGTTGTCATCACCGTGTTGGAAGTGCTGGGGCCGTCGTTGCCGCTGCCCGCATAGCTGGCTGTCACGCTGTCCGTACCCACGGGCAGATTGTTCGTCGTCAACGTGGCCACGCCGGTGCCACTCAGGGTTCCCGTACCCAGCGCGGTGGTTCCGTTGTAGAAGGTCACCGTGCCTGCGGGTGTTGCGCCGCTGGCCGCCTTCACCGTCGCCGTCAACGTATCTGCCGCGCCATAATCCAGCGTGGTGGCAGAGGCCGTCAGTGCCGTTGTCGTCGTAATGGAGGCCACATCAACCGCTATCGTGTTCGATGTGCTGCCGCCAATGTTGCCATTGCCCAGATACACCGCTGAGATGTTGTGCGTGCCAGCGGTCAGCGTGCTGATGTTGAACGTGGCTTGCCCGACTCCATTCATGTTCGCGCTGCCGATGGCCGTCGCGCCGTCATAGAAGGTCATCGTGCCGCTGGGGTACACGCTCGTGCTGCCCGGGGAGGCAATCGTCGTCGCGGTAAATTGAATGTTCGTTCCTTGGTTCACCGTGGAACCAGGCGAGACCGTCAGGTTCGTTGCTGTCGTCTCTGCGTTCACGGTAATGGTCAGAC
>JAJZCX010000078.1 GCA_021851625.1 Acidobacteriota bacterium
AGATGGGTGCAAAACTGCTGGGAGTGAGGCGAAGCGCGTGGCGGTGACGGCGGTGCAGCAGATTCGGCGGATGCGCGGTGGGGCGCAGAGCCATCTGATGCTGGCCAGTGATGGACATTTATATGTGGTGAAGTTTCAGAACAATCCACAACACCTGCGTGTGCTGGCCAACGAGATGTTGGCGACGCGGCTGGCCGAGGCGGTAGGGCTTTCGGTGCCGGCGACTGAGGTGGTGGAGGTGAGCGAGTGGTTGATCACCAACACAGCCGGGATGAAGATGCAGTTGGGACAGAAGGAAGTGCCGTGCGCGGCGGGGTTGCAGTTTGGTTCACGGTATGTAGGCGGGTTGCTGCCGGGGCAGGTGCTGGATTATTTGCCGGAAGAGCAGATGGGTGAGGTGCGCAACCTGGAGGAGTTTGCCGGGATGCTGGTGATTGACAAGTGGACCGGCAATAGCAATGGGCGGCAGGCGGTTTTTCATCGCAAGGCGCGGGAACGGCGATATCGTGCGGTCTTTGTGGATCAGGGATATTGCTTTCACGCAGGGGAGTGGAGTTTCCCGGACACTCCGCTACGGGGGGTGTATGCGCGCAACTCCGTGTATGCGGGCGTGATGGGGTGGGAGAGCTTGCAACCTTGGCTGGAGCGGGCCGAGAAGATGGAAGCGGAGAAGCTGTGGGCGATTGCGGAGACGGTTCCTCCAGAGTGGTATGGCGGTGATGTGCGCGCGATGGAGCGGTTGGTGGAGAAGTTGCTGGAGCGAAGGAGCCGAATTCGGGAACTGATTGTGCAGTTCCGGGAGAGTTCAAGGGGGCCGTTTCCGAAATGGGTGGGGTAGGGGAAGAATGCGAAGAGAGATGGGACGGGATGGGGAAGTTGAGTTAGAAATGCAGAGAGAGGGTTGAGGTGAGATGAGCGCGGCGCGCATTCCCTGTGAGTTCTCGCTGATTCGGTATGTGCCGGATCCGGTGAAGGGCGAGTGCGTCAACATTGGGGTGTTGCTGCGCGAGGCGGGCAGGCCGGAGACGGTGCAGGTGCGCTTCACGCGGGATTGGAGCCGGGTGCGCTGTGCCGATCCTGAGGCGGATGTGGCTCTGCTGGAGGCGGTGGAGCAGGAGTTGCGGACACGGTTGGCGGCAGGGCCGACGGAGTTGGCCGCGGTGCTGCGGATGTTGGATGAGAATTTTTCGAATTTGTTGCAGGTCTCTGAGATGAAGGCGTGCCTGGCGGAGTCGGTGGTGGCCGAGATGGACGGGCTGAGCCAGATGTATGTGGAGCCACGCAAGGGTGGACGTGAGCGACGGCAGAGTGGGCGGCAGGCGCTAGTGCAATCGATGCGGCGGAGTTTTACCGCGGCGGGAGTGTGGGAGTTGATGCGCAAACGGATTGCGGCCTCGCAGTACACGCGGCCCGGCGATCCACTGCGGATTGATTGTGGGTATCGTCCGAATGGAGTGATTCGCATGTTTCATGCGGTCTCACTGGACGGGGATTTGGAAGCGGCGAAGGTGCTGGCGTTTAGTGCGCCGCAGTTGCGCGAGGGCGTGGAGCGCGTGGAGGCGGCCAAGCTGGAGTTGACGGCGATTGTGGAGCCGTGGAAGAGCTTGCCGGGGATGGATGGCGAGGAAGCAGGAGCGGGCACGGAGCGTATGGAGCAGTATCGGTTTGGAGTGGAGACGATGGAGCGCAGTTTGATTCGAGTGCTGACGGTGAACGATCTGGAGCGCGTGGCCGAGACGGCGCGGCGGGAGTTGCGGGTGTAAGCAAGCCATGGTTGCGTGGGATGGGGCACCCAAGACAGTGGGGGCATGCAAAGAATCGAGTGGGGCATGCAAAATTTTGTGAACACTGAATAGGAAAACGCTGTGGCGTAGTTTTAGAAGATTGAAAAAAGGATTGTGGGAAGGACGTGGCGCGAGCCGCGTCCTTTTTGTTTTGGGGCGAAGCGAGTTGGGAATTTGCAGAGAGAAAGGCGGAGACCGGTGAGTTGGAAGGAAACATTGCAACGAGTCTGGCGCAGAGGCGAAGCAGGGAGTGCGGTGCAGGCGGCGGATGGCGCGGGAGCGAATGTAGCGGGGGCGGTGCGGCGAACGCTGCCGATGCCGTCGGTGTTGGGGCCACTGCGTCCTCCTCATGCGCTGTTGCCCAAAGCGACGCCGGCGAATCTGCGCAAGTTTGCCGAGACGCCGCTGGCGCGGCGGGCGATCAACGTAATCAAAGATCGGATCGCCAGCATGGACTGGCAGATTCGTCTGCGCAGGGGATTTACGGTGGGCACGGTTTCCGACGCGGCTGCACGGATGGAGTTGCTGCGGCGAACGCTAGAGCGACCGAATCATGGCGACTCCTTTCGCACGCTGGTGGAGCAGGCGCTGGAAGACGCGCTGGTGGGCGGCTTTGGCGCGATCGAGATGGAGTTGACGGAGGATGTGGAGCGTCCGTTTGCGCTGTGGGCGGTGGATGGGGCGACGATCCAGGTGAATGTGAACTGGGATGGATCGCGCGAGATGCCGCGTTACTCGCAGTCCACCTATGCGGTGGGGCCGGGAGCGCGGATTGCGTTGCGCGATGACGAGCTGATGTACATTCGCGTGAATTCGCGGTCCCACACGCCGTTTGGTTTGGGGCCGTTGGAAGTGGCGTTTGAGACGATGAACAACTTCATTGCGGCGCAGCGCTATGCGGGACGGCTGGCGAGCAACAGCGTGGTGCAGTACGCGATCTGGATGAATGAGACGACGCCGGAGCATCACGAGCGGATGCTGGCTTGGTGGCAGGACGAGATTGAAGGCACGGGGCGTGTGCCGATGCTGACGTGCCAGGAGAAGCCGGAGGTGTTGAAGTTCTCTGGCGGGACGGATGCGGAGCTGCGCTTGCAGTGGCAGAGCATGTTGATTCGCATGGTGGGTAATGCGTTTGGTGTGCCGCCGCTGATGCTGGGGCTGGAAAGCGATGTGACGCGGACGACGGCGGTGGAGCTGGCCGATGAGGCCTTCCGCAGCACGATTGCTCCCATGGCGCGGCTTCTGGCCGAGCATTTTACGCGCGACCTGTTTGGCAAGCGACTGGGCTGGACGGAGTTCGAGTTCGTCTTCAACGAACTGGAGGCGCGCGATGAGATGCAGGAGGTGCAGATACAGACGGCGTTGCTGGGTGCTGGGGTGTTGACGGTGAATGAAGTGCGCGCGGCACGCGGTATGGGGCCACTGGAAGGTGCGATGTTGGCCGAGGCGCAGCAAAAGGCGGCAGCGCAGAAGGCGCATGGGATTCCAGCGGCACAGTCGGGGCAGTAAAGCACGGGCCGCGGGTTGTATGCGGAGTGATGGAGTGGGAAGTGGTTCAACAACCAAGAACAGGAGCGCACATGAAATTGGACGCCATGGCAATGGAGTTGCCGGTGGTGCACGGGCATCCGAACCGGGTGCCGTTTGAGGGCGTGCTGACGCTGGTGGATGTGCCGAGTGACAAGGCTCCGAGCGGATCGCGTGGGCATCGCGTGGTGCTGACGAAGACGGCGGCAGAGGCGGCGTTGCCATCGCTGCTGGGTATGGCGGTGGACTTTCGCCCGGACTGGGAGGGCCATGACGCACGGACCAAGTGTGGGATTTTGACCGAGGCCGACATCGTGGGGCAACGGCTGGTGGTGAGCGGCTACTTGTACGGGCGGGATTTTCCTGAGGTCGAGGAGAAGTTGCGCTCGTTGCCACCGGGCAGCATGGGCATGTCTTACGAACTGGCCGATGCGCACGTGGAGGACATGCGCGCGCAGGTGTGGAAGCTGACGCGGGCGACGTTTACCGGAGCGGCGATTTTGCTGCGGGAAAAGGCAGCGTACAAGCAGACGGCCTTTCGACTGAAGCCGCATGTGGCGCGCAAGCGCGGAGTGAACATGGCGGCGGATGCAACGGGCGCGAGCGGGCGGTTTGCGGCGGTGTATCGCGGAGTGCAGGTACTGTTGGCGTCGTAGCGGCAGCGGATGCGGGTTGCATGCAGATGTGGGTGTGGAGATGAAGACTCCTTGCGCAGCGAGCCGGGTGAGGCAGGCCGCGCAGGAACAACAAAGGAAGAAAGGGAGCAGGGAGATGGAGATGGAAACGAATCGTTCATTGGAAGCGTTGGCGGTAACGCTGGAGCGGCTGGCCGGAGCGGCGAGCGCGTTGGAGCAGACGGTGGTGCGACTGGAGGAGCAGCAGGGTGTGCTGACTGGCCAGGTGCAAAAGATTGTGGCCACGGTGGAGCAGGGCGGCGAGATGAGCGCGGACAGCCGTGTGGCCGAGTTGGAACGCAAGCTGCACGAGGCGGAGATGCAGATTGCCAGCTTGCAGGCGGCTCACGGCAAGGCACAGGTTGCCGCTGGGCAGGCTTCTGCCGCGCCGGGGCGCAAGACGGTTTCGTCGGCGACGATGACGCTGTTGGCCAAGCAAGGCATTGCGAACCTGGACTCGATCGAGGCTGGGGCGTTGGATGCTGCGCTGGGTAGTTTGAGCATGGAGCAGCGGATCGCGGTGAAGTCGCAATTGTTTCGCGCGGGATTGCTGAGCTAGAGCATTTTCGGTCTGAAGTGTTCCCGGTGGGGAAAGAGTTGTGGTATTGACCAGCCCCCACTCAAGCCAAAAGACGGCTTGAATGGGGCACCCCTAGGGAGAACACTTCTCTGCGCAAAAGGATGGGGACTCGAATCGCGGATTTCTCGACTAGCTACGCTCGCTCGGAATGACAGGGTAATTGCGGATATGGAGGGGATGAACGATGCGGAGATGGTCTGGATTCTTCGTCGCTGCGCTCCTCAGAATGACTCTGCAATAGGTGCGGGCAACCAATTTGTAACAACACGGCCCATGGGCCAACGAAAGGAAATCATGAAGGCGAATTTTTACGATATTCACGCGGCTGCGGATTACATTGGCCCGGGCGCAATTGAAGTTCCGATTTATCAGACGGAGATCACCGACATTGTGCGTCGGCACAGCATTTTCAGCCAGCGCATCAAGCAGGTGCCGGCGACGGGTCATCCATCCCGCTACTTTGAGGAGACGGCGATTCCGGCTCCAACGGCTGCAACTGGGTTTGTGGATCCGCGCAACATTGCGGCACCGATTGTCAGTCCGACGCGCGTGGAACGTGCCGTGCCGCTGAAGGCATTGGTGGCGCAGATCAACTACAACCTGTTCGACATTGAACTGGGCAACCAGCAGAGTCAATTTGCGTACCTGCAGGCCAAGGATTTGTCGGACACGATTGATGGCGTGATGTACACGCACTCGCTGGCGCTGTGGAGCGGCAGTGACACATCGTTGAGTACACCGACGACGGCGCAGTACTTTGGCGTGACCGGACAGATCGCGGCGGGGGGCAACACCACTACGATCAGCACCACGGAGTCGATTGTGGATGGGTTGAAAGGGACGATTGCACAGATGGTGGCCAACACCAATTACGCAGTGCGTCCGACGGCAATTTATGCCAATCCTGTACTACTCGACCTGATCGATCGCGAGATGAAGACGGAGTTCAACGTGGTGCTGAGCACCAAGGAGATCAACGCAGGATTCCGCGTAAAGATGCTCATCACGCAGGCAGGCGAGATTCCGTTGATTCCCGACTGGGCGCTGGGATACACCGGCGTACCGGGATCGGGAACCGCCGTTCTGCCAGCCTATATCGTGACTGAGGATCTGATCGAGTACCACTGGTTGAGCGATCCGAATCCTCGCGTGTTCCAGTTGGGCGTACCGGGATCGTTGGCCTCACAGTACGTGGTGGTGAAGTTTGGCGCTCCTGTGGTGAAAGGTGCCAGCTACGCCCACTATCAAGTAAACGTAGACCGGTAAAAAGCAATCGGCAATGGATGGGATGACTGCATGTACAGTCAGGAGCAACCATCCAGAAGTACTGGGGAGACTCTGACTCAGTCTGGTTTTGAAGGGGATAGGCTTCAGCCCATCCATCAAATGCAGCATAATTAACGCGACTTTCATCGCCGAGGGACTGCACAGAACTGAATCAGAGTCTTCCTAAGGACAACGGCCAGATGCCTTACGCGGATCTGGCCGTTGATGTTTTTTGCGCAGCCGCGCGTGAGAGAGATGCGGCCAGTCCAGTGGAGGACGACAGATGGGATATTTGCAGCCGACAGAGTATGAGAGCTTTGGTCTTCCGTCGGATACGACCGATGATTGGGTTCAGGCGGCGAGCGCGCTGATTGAATCGTATTGCCATCGCGCAAGCTTGAATCCGACGCAGTATGAGGAGCGAATGCGCATGACGGCGCATGCGCAGACGGTGCGGCTGAGTTATTTGCCGCTGGTGGCGATGCCTCCGAACACGTTACCGCTGATTTCTGTGCAGGCGCGCTACATTCGCCCACGACGCGGAGAGTTGATTGATCCAGCGTATGAGCAAATCGCGTGGATATTTGGATTGCCGGGGGCGTGGAACACGCTGAACCCTGCGGACATCGATTTTGTGCCGCTGACGGGGGAGTTGACGTTCCCGATGAACATTCTGGGGCTGCCCTACAACCAAGTGGACATTGTGTATACGGCGGGGCTGAATACGATTCCCGTGGCGGTGCAATGTGCCTGTGCGCAGATCGTGAAGAACATGCAGAACACGCCGGGCACGAATGTGAAGAGCAGCCGCATGGACACGATGGCGATGGAGTACTTTTCGAATTCACTAATCGATCCACAGGTGGCGGCATGGTTGCAGCCGTATGTGGCCACGCGGATGGGGTGAGCGATGTGTGCAGATTTGAGTGTAAGAAATCCGACGGCGGCGCAGCAGCGCATGGCCGACGCGCTGTTGCGATCGTTGGGCGGGCGGACGGTGCTGTTGCGGTTGCCGACACCGGCGCAGGCGGGCTTGGACACGGAACAGTTGGGGATGACGACACCGTCGTTTGAGGATATTCCGCTGTCGCCCGCAGTATTTCGGCGCGTGCGACCGGAGATGAAGAACGGGCAGGTGAATCGATATGAGTTGTTGATCTCCGCGGCATCGGTGCAGGCGCAGCTTGGATTGCTACAACTGCCGTCGGCGGACGATTTGTTTGCGAAGAT
>JAJZCX010000079.1 GCA_021851625.1 Acidobacteriota bacterium
TGAGGATTTTGACATCTGCCGAGATGAGGGCCTGCGATGAGCGCACTGTGCGCGAGCATGGCATCCCCGTCCACCGGCTCATGGAGAATGCGGGCGCTGCCGTCGCGCGCTTTGCACGGCTTGTGTATCCCGATGCGCGGCGCATCACCGTGCTCTGCGGCAAGGGCAACAACGGCGGCGATGGCCTGGTGGCCGCGCGGCTCTTGGCTGCCGAGGGCTGCACGGTCACCACGCTGCTGCTCGCCCAACCCGCGCAGTTGCAGGGCGCAGCCCGGCGCGCCTTCGATCAACTTCCTGAAAATCCCATCCTCATCACCACCGATGCGGAACTGGCCGCTGAACCTGTGCAAGCGCATCTGGCGCAGACGCAACTCTTCATTGATGCGATCTTCGGCACGGGCTTCCGCCCGCCACTCACCGGCCTGCCTTTGACTGTGCGAGACGCCATCGCGCGCCACGCTGCTCCAGTGCTGGCCGTCGATCTCCCCTCCGGCTGGGATGCGGATACAACCGCCTTCTCGGCGGAGCCAGTCTTCCCTGCCGATGCCGTGCTCACCTTCACCGCGCCCAAGTTCGCGCACATTTTTGGAGCACTCACCGGCACCAACCGACGTGGCCCTATCGCCGTTGCCTCCATCGGCTCGCCGGAGTCTGCGATTCTCTCGGACGCCAATCTGCATTGGACGGGAGCGTCCCGACAACTGACAGAGCAGCCGCGCACTCTCAACTCGCACAAGGGCAGCTTTGGCCATGTACTGGTCATCGGCGGTTCACGCGGAAAATCCGGCGCTCCTGCGATGACCGCGCTGGCCGCTCTGCGCGCGGGCGCGGGCCTGGTCACAGCCGCCGTGCCTGCGAGCCTTGTCCCCACCATTGCCGCGCTCGCGCCAGAGATCATGACCCTCCCGATGACGGAGACCGCATCCGGGGGCATTGCGTTGAGCAATCTCAATCGCCTACGACAGGATTTTTTTGCAAACGATAGAGTTACGATCGCCCTTGGCCCGGGCATGGGCCGCGATTCACAAACCATGGAGTTCGTACGTCAATTGGTGCAAACCGTGCGCCAGCCCATCGTGCTCGATGCCGACGGCTTGCACGCATTCGCATCCGCGCACACGCTGCACCTGCTCAATGGACGCGAGCGCACGCTGGTGCTCACGCCCCATCCGGGCGAGATGGCCAGCCTGCTCAACACAACCGTAGCCACAGTCGAGGCCAGTCGCATCCGCATCGCACGCGAATTCGCGCAGCAGTATCGGCTTACTTTGGTGCTAAAGGGCTGGCGCACGCTAGTTGCGCATCCCGACGGCACGCTGGCGGCTAACACCAGCGGCAATCCCGGCATGGCCAAGGGCGGCAGTGGCGATGTGCTTACAGGCATCGTGGCCGCGCTACTCGCGCAACATCCCTCACACGCGACGCAAGCCGTTGAGGCCGCAGTCTGGCTGCACGGAGCCGCCGCGGACGCAGCCCTGACGCGGCAAAATGAACACACGCTGCTGGCCACGGACCTAGTCGCCCATCTGGCGCAGGCGTGGAGCGCGCCCATCTGTCATGATGGATTTGTATGGCTGCAGAAGAACAATCGGTGAATACTCCCTCCGCAGACCCACACGCACCCAGCGCGCGCACGCATGTCTACATCACGCGCTCCAGCGAGGAGACCATCGCGCTGGGCCGCGAATTGGCCGCTCTACTCACGCCGCCGAAGATGCTGGTGCTGCGCGGCGACCTAGGCGCGGGCAAGACCACGCTGGTCAAAGGCATCGCCGCCGCCCTGGGCGCAGCCGAGCCGGAGGAGATCACCAGCCCCACCTTCGCGCTGATCCACGAATATGCAGGGCACATGGAATATGTCGGCCACATGGAATGCGCCGCTTCCGTGGAAACAAGCAGAGCGTCCAGCCTCACCTCCCTGCCGGTGCACCTATATCATTTGGACGTGTACCGCATCGAAGGCCAGCGCCAACTCAACACACTGGGCATGGAAGAGTTGCTGACCCCTGACAGCATTGTGCTGGTCGAATGGGGAGAAAAATTTCCGTGGATTGTGGCGCACAGCCACGGAGAAATCTCCATCCACACACTCCACGGCGAGGAACGTAAGATTACTCTCAGCCTGCGCTAATTTTTTCAGTTGGAAGGAATTTGAATGCACCTGCGAAATGCTTTGCGAATTCTACTCTCAACCACACTTTTGCTCGCAACCAGCCCCGCCTTTTCGCAAGCTGGCGCGGCCAAGCACACACAGGCGGCGGTGCTCGCCATCCAAGCCGATCAAAGCATTGCCAAGGTCAGTCCAACGCTTTACGGCCTCATGACCGAGGAGATCAACCACGCTTATGACGGCGGCCTGTACGCGGAGCTAATCCGCAACCGCGCCATGCAACGCGATCCCAGCTTTGTGCCGAATTGGCTGCCGCTGCCAGAGTGGCCCTTGGTGCAAAGGGGAACGGCCCGCGCCACCGTTACGCTCGACGCCAAAGACGGCCCCAGTGCTGCGCTCACCCGCAGCTTGCAACTGGCCGTGCAGCAGGCCGACGCTACCAACACCGTCGGCGTGCGCAACGATGGCTTTTGGGGCATTCCGCTCCAGCCCAACACCACGTACACCGGCTCGCTCTTCGCCAAGGCTAGCGCCGATGCCGCCAGCCCACTTACGCTGCGCTTAGTCAACAACAACACCGGCGCGGTAATTGCTTCCGCGCAAATCAACACGCTTGCGAAGGATTGGAAGCAGTACCCCTTCACGCTCAAGACAGGCGCGATCGCCGCATCGGCGGACAACCACTTTGAACTGACCGTCGCCCACGCTGGCACCTATTGGTTCGATCTTGTCTCGCTCTTTCCGCCTACGTACAACAACACGCCAAACGGCAATCGCGTCGATCTCATGCAAAAAATGGCCGCGATGCATCCAGCCTTTTTGCGTTTGCCCGGCGGCAACTATGTTGAAGGCAACACCATTGCCGAGCGCTTCCGCTGGCGGCAGACCCTCGGCCCGCTCGTGGATCGGCCCACGCACATGAGTCCGTGGGGCTATCGCAGTTCTGACGGCCTGGGCCTGTTGGAGTTTCTGGAGTGGTGTGAAGACCTGCACATGCAGCCAGTGCTGGCCGTTTACGCTGGCTATTCACTGCGCGGCGAACACGTCGCGCCCGGAAAAGATTTGCAGCCCTACGTGCAGAGCGCGCTCGACGAGATCGAGTACGTCTCCGGCGGAGTGAATACTCGCTGGGGTGCCGAACGTGCCAAGGATGGCCATCCCGCGCCCTTCCCACTCACTTACGTCGAGGTGGGCAATGAGGACAACTTCGACAAATCCAACAGCTACGATGGCCGCTTCGCTCAGTTCTATGATGCCATTCGCAAGCAGTATCCGCATCTGCAAATTATCGCCACTGCACCGGTGAAAAGCCGCACGCCCGACGTGCTCGACGAACATTATTACCGCAGTGCACAAGACTTTTTCAACGACGCGCATCACTACGACCACACCGATCGCAAAGGCCCGAAAATCTTTGTCGGCGAGTGGGCCACGATGGAGGGTACGCCCACGCCCAACATGGACGCTGCGCTCAGCGATGCCGCGTGGATGACCGGCCTCGAACGCAACAGCGATCTGGTCGTGATGGCCGCGTATGCGCCGCTGCTGGTCAACGTAAACCCGATGGCCATGCAGTGGGTGCCCAACCTGATCGGCTACGACGCGCTGCGCAGCTACGGCTCACCTAGCTACTACGCGCAAGTTCTCTTCAGCAATCACCTGGGCACAGAGGTCTCTGCTACGACTCTGTCCGGTGCCAACCCGCGTCTGTACGAATCGGTGACACGCGACGCAGCCAAGGGAATTTTGTATGTGAAGATCGTCAACGCCGCCTCGGCTGCACAACCCCTGCAAATTCAAATCGCAGGCGTGCACGCAATCGATAGTCACGCCCACCTGTATGAACTGCGCGGACACAGCGCAGAGGAGACCAACACACTCGACACTCCCACGCGCATTACGCCCGTCAGCAGCACCATCGCTGGAGTCGCATCCCAGTTCACGCGCACGATTCCGCCTACATCTATTTCTGTCTTCGAAATTCACTATCATTGATGCAAGGAACCAAAATGTTGGAAGAACTTCGGCAACAAGTTGTCCATGCCAATCAGGCCATCGTCCAGCACGGACTGGTGATGGCCACCTTTGGCAACGTCAGCGCCATCGACCGCGCACAGGGTCTGGTCGCCATTAAACCCAGCGGCGTTCCCTATGCATCGCTCACGCCCGCGGACATTGTCGTCACCGATCTGGACGGAAAAATCGTTGCAGGCGCACTGCGTCCCTCCTCGGACTTGGAGACGCACCTTGTGCTCTATCGCGCCTTCCCCACATTGGGCGCGGTTGTGCACACGCACTCGGAACATGCCACCATCTGGGCGCAGGCAGGTCGCTCGATTCCCTGCTACGGCACCACGCACGCGGATTATTTTTACGGCCCGGTACCGTGCACGCCCGCACTGAGCGCGCAGGAGGTGCAGCAGGACTATGTACGCAACACGGGCGAGGCCATCGTGCGCTGCTTCCAATCCGCAAACCTTGACCCAGAATCCATCCCCGCCGTGCTCGTTGCTGGGCACGCGCCTTTTTGCTGGGGAGCAACACTCAACGACGCTGTGCATCACGCAACAATTTTGGAATTTGTCGCGCGCATGGCCCTGCACACAGAAGCATTAGCTGGTGCGGGCAACGGCATTCCACAATATCTCCTCGACCGCCATCACCGGCGCAAGCATGGAGCCACTGCAACCTACGGGCAAGGAAAATCAATCAACAAATGACCATCGTAGCTGGAGTTGATTTTGGAACCTTAAGTGTGCGCGTCTCTCTGCTCGACAGCACGCGCGGGCGTTTGTCCACTGCGGTTGCCGAGTACCCTTTGCATCGCAAACGCGAAGACCCCGACCACGCAACCCAGTCTCACGCCGACCACATGCAGGCGTTGGCACGCGCCTGCAAACAGGCCATTGCGGAGGCAGGCATTGCTGGCTCGTCAATCGCGGCCATTGCCCTCGACACCACTGGCTCCAGCGTGGTGCCCGTCGATGCGCAGATGCAGCCGCTCGATGAGTACGCGCTCTGGTGCGACCATCGCGCCAAAGCGGAGGCGCAACAGATCACCGCGCTGGCGCATCAGCAGAAGATTGAGGCCATCGACTGGTGCGGCGGCGTTTACTCGCACGAATGGGGCTTCGCCAAACTGCTCTTTTGGCTGCGCCACAATCCAGACAAGCGCGTCCGCTTCGCCAGTGCTTTTGAGCATTGCGACATGGTCGCCGCCACACTCGCCGGAGTGCAAAGTCCTGCGCAGGCCATACGCAGTGTTTGCGCCCTCGGACACAAATGGCTTTGGAATCCACGCTGGGGCGGATTTCCCCCACAAAGCTTCTTCTCCGCACTCGATCCACTGCTCGACGGCATCTGCGCAAAATTGCACAGCCCCGTCGAGACCTCTGATCATCTTGCGGGACACCTCAGCGCACATTGGGCGGAACAGTTAGGACTCAAAGCAGGCATCCCCATTCCCGTGGGAGCATTTGACGCGCACTGGGACGCACTCGGCGCTGGCATCCGCGAAGGCGATGTGGTCAACGTCGTCGGCACCTCCACCTGCATCATCGCCATGTCGCGCTCGACTGCACTGGTTCCCGGCGTCTGCGGCGTGGTTCCCGGCAGCGTGCATCCAGGTTTCACCGGCATTGAAGCTGGCCTTTCCGCCACTGGCGACATCTTCGACGCCATCGCGCGACGCGCTGGAACCACAGTCAAGGCACTCTCTCAAGGCTTGGAAAATTATCACGCAGGCCAAACCGGACTGCTACGCATGAGTTGGGACAACGGCGACCGCACCGTGCTTGTCAATGCGGAACTTGGCGGCATAACGCTTGGCTGGAACCTGCTGCACACGGCGCAGGATGAACTCTTCGCGGCCATCGAAGGCACGGCGCTGCACACACGCATTATTTTGGAGCGTATGGCAGAACACGGCGTGCGCATTGATCGTGTTATTCACGCAGGCGGCATTCCGCAACACAATGCGGTGCTGAATCAGGTCTACGCCAACGTGCTGGGCAAGCCGGTGCTGGTGCCGGATGGTTTGCCCACCAGCCTCGGCTCCGGCATCATCGCGCTGCTCGCTGCCGGGGCCTTCCCCAACATTGAAGCTGCGCAGAAATCCATCTGCCTTCCCTACAAAACATTTCTGCCGCAGGCGGAGTCGGTCACCGTTTACGAAAAAATTTTCCCGCTGTATCGTGATGTGTATTTTTCTTTGGGAGAAAAAAATTCCACCGCGCAATCTCTCGGCTACATTTTGCCGGAGCTGCGCAGCATTGCAGCCGCGGTGCGAAAGCATGCAGCATCTTGATAATGGCTAGGGATGCACAGCGGCTGTGCGCAAGAAATCAAAACTGCCCGACGGTGCGGGCGTAATGCCGGCGAGTCTGCGGTTGTAGATAACCTCAGAATTTGTATACCAAAGCGGCAGCACCGGCAGATCGCGCGCCACGATCGACTGCACCTGCGCATAGGCCAAGCGGCGTTGGGCGGCATCTGTACTTTCCGCAGCTTGTTGCAACAGCGCATCGACTTCCGGGTTGGAATAATCTCCACGATTGGCCCCATGCGGCGGCTCACTCGCCGTGGCCAGTGCGTAGCGAAAAATATCCGGGTCCTCGTTGCCACCAATCCAGCGCAAACTGTACAAGCCAAATCTTCCCTGTGAAATGTCCGCATAAAATGTAGCGAACTCGTAACTCTGAATGTCGAGTGCAATGCCCACCTGTCGCAGTTCCTGTTGCAAGACCATCGAAAGCAGCCGCGCCGTTTCGTCGGTGGAAGTCTTCATTTGCAGATGGAAACGAATCCCATCCGCTCCAGCGGTGAAACCAGCTTGCTCCAGCAACATCCGCGCACGCGCTGGATCGTACACAATGGGATCGCCGTTCGCTGCGTAAGCCCAATGCGCC
>JAJZCX010000080.1 GCA_021851625.1 Acidobacteriota bacterium
GCATTCACATACAAGGTTCTGTCACGATGGATTCGATGGGCCGGGGCATATACGTAGAAGATAGCTCTGGCGGCATTCAGGTGCAGACGGAGATGCCAGGGCTGCAAGTCGGCGATTTGGTAGATGCGCAGGGTTATGTGACTTCTGGCCAATCGTATACACCCGTACTGAGCGACGCGCTTGTGACGCGGCGGCAGCCTGGTTCTCCCCCACTTGCAAAAGAACTGATTCCTGACAAAGTGGATGATCGGTTAGACAGCCAACTGGTTCAGGTGCATGCGCGTTTGGTCCGTGTGGCGAAGAACCAACACGGAAAAACGCTGGTGATGGACTACCGTTCGAGAATCTTTAACGCACAGATCGACGATGACGTTGACCTTAGCTCACTCGATGCCCTGCGCGCTGGAAGCATTTTGCAGCTAACGGGTATTTGCAGAATGCAGGTTGGCAGTGATGAGCTGTATCGCGTTCTGAGTGACAATCCCGATCAATTTGTCATTTTGCTGCGTACGCCGGAGGATGTCCGGGTTCTGAAAGATGCGCCGTGGTGGACCAGCGGGTACCTGTTGTATATGCTCGCAGTTCTTGTCCTGATCGTGATTGGTGCCATGCTCTGGGTTTCCATGTTGCGCAGTCGTGTACGTGCGCAAACGTCTGCATTGCGCAAAGCCATGGATGCAGCCGAGCAGGCCAATCGTGCAAAGAGCCAGTTCTTAGCCAACATGAGCCATGAAATTCGCACTCCAATGAACGGAATTTTTGGCATGACAGAGCTGGCGCTCTCAACCGATCTGACGCAGGAGCAGCGAGAGTTTTTGAACATGGTCAAGTCTTCAGCGGACTCGCTGTTGGTCATTATCAACGACATTCTGGACTACTCCCGCATCGAGGCTGGCAAGATCACGTTTGATGCAGTGCGCATCAGCATTCGCGATGTGGTGGCGGATGTGCTGAAGTCCGTTGCATTGCCTGCGCACCGCAAAGGATTGGAGGTCACCTTCCATGTTGCGCCAGAGGTGCCGCACGATATGCTGTGCGACCCGACACGCCTGCGCCAAGTCCTCACAAATCTGGCCGGGAATGCAATCAAGTTTACGGATTCGGGCGAAGTGGTGATTCGCGTGAGCGAAGAGGCCAAGGAAGGCAAGCGACACACACTTCTATTTGCTGTCAGCGACACGGGCATTGGCATCTCGCCGGAGAATCAGCAGCGCGTCTTCCATGCCTTTGAACAGGCGGATGCCTCTACAACGCGGCAGTTCGGAGGAACGGGATTGGGCTTGGCTATTTCACAGAGAATTGTAGAGCACTTCGGTGGTCGCATCTGGTTGGAGAGTGCGTTAGGTCGCGGCACCACCATCTCCTTCACGGTTGTATTAGATGAGGCGGAGCCAGAACCGCAACAGGAAAGCAAGCCACAGGCTGGCACGAATGATTTGCAGGGTGTCACCACGCTCATCATTGATGACAACGAGACGAATCGTCGCATTCTGTTGGAAATGACCCGGCACTGGGGCATGTTGCCTGCTGGTGCAGCTTCTGGCCCGGAGGGGTTGCAGGAACTGACACACGCTGTTGAACGCGGCCATCCGTACCGCCTCATTTTGTTGGATGAGCAGATGCCGGGCATGGACGGCATTGAAGTGATCGAGCGCATCAAGGCCGATCCACGCCTGCAGGGCGTGGTGATTATGATGCTCACATCCTGCGATCAAGTTTCCAGCATCGCGCGTTGCCGCGGCCTCGGCGTCAATACGTACATGATCAAACCCATCCGTCCCGCAGATCTGCAGGAGACGATTCGCCAAGGCTTGGGGGCACATCCGCGCAGCACAAACGGCATGAGCGCTGGAAGGCATGCTGCGGACTTCAGCAATGCGTCCAGGATACTGCGCATTTTGGTGGCTGAAGACAACATCATCAATCAAAAACTTGCACACGCATTGCTCAGGAAAATGGGCCACTCGGTCGCCGTTGCATCCAATGGCGTAGAGGCCGTCAGCCAATGGAGCAGTGGTGAGTTCGACATGATCTTTATGGATGTGCAAATGCCAGAGATGGATGGAGCCGAAGCCACACGACGCATACGTGAGATGGAAAAGAATTCCGGTGCCCACATTCCCATCATTGCCATGACTGCATTCGCCATGAGCGGCGACCGTGAGCGCTTTATGCAAGTGGGCATGGACGACTACATTACCAAGCCGGTCAACTCCAAATTGGTGGAGCAGGCCGTGCAGCACTTTGCTGGGTTTGCATCGGTTCGGGATGAAGAGTCATCGCCAGAGCTAAACACTCCAGCCAATGTGTAGTGCAAGCTGGATCGCAGGGAGTGTGCGTCAGATGCGCTGCGGTCGCGTGCGAAGTGAACGCAACAATCCAAAATAGTGTTGCGCGTGTGTCACATCGCGGACAATTTGCGCCTTGAGCGCTTCGGGCGAGGGCCAGCGCTGCTCGTTGCGGATGCGATCCAAAAAATGGAGCGTTAGCGACGTTCCTGCGGCGATTTCCGTGGCAGGCGTGCGCAACAGGTGACTCTCCACGGAAAACGCATCGGGGCCAAAGGTGGGCCGATTGCCAACATTGGTTACAGCCTCGAATTGTTCTTCGCCCATTTCCACGCAGGTGATATAGACTCCGTTGGCGGGCAGCAGTTCGGCATACGGAGCAAGGTTGATCGTGGGCACGGTGTGGCGCGTGCCATCGCCACGTCCGCGCGCAGACATGGATGTAATTGCGAAGGGACGTTGCAGCAGCGCGCGCGCTGTACGCACATTGCCCTGTTGAATCAGAGTGCGAATGCGGCTGCTGGAGACGGCCTCTCCGCGCCACTCCAACGCTGGATACGACTCCACAGAGAAACCGAGCTTGGCTCCCAGACTGGTCAGCGTTTGCACATCGCCTGCGGCATCGTGGCCAAAGCGAAAATTTTCGCCTTCGTGCACCTCGATCGAATACAGCGCATCGCGCAGTACGGTTTGTGCGAAGGTCTCAGCGCTCCAGTGTGCCATCTCCAGCGTGAAGGGAAGAACGAGCACTGCGTCGAGTCCGCCCGCTCCATTGCCGGCTTGTTCGAGCAGATGGAGTTTTTGTTGCAGCGGAGTCATCAGTTGCAACGGCAACTGTGGGCGCAGCACGCGCACCGGGTGCGGCTCCAATGTGACGGCAATGGAGCGGGCGTTGCGTTGCCGCGCACGTGTGATGAGATTGCGCAGCACCCAGCGATGTCCGCGATGCACACCATCAAAGTTACCGATGGCAACGAGCGATGGCCCAAAGTCGATGGGAATCTCCTGCAGGGAGCGGAAGATCAGCATGGTGCTCCCTTCAAGGGAAGTCGCAAACCGTCATAGGCAAGACGTACGCCCGACGGGAGCGAGGCTTCCACCTCCGCGTGCAGAATCTCATGCGCCATGTGTGTGAAGTACGTTTGTTTGGCGCGAACTTTTTCTGCCAGACGCAGCGCCTGCTCCACATTGGCGTGGCTGGGGTGGGGCGTGATGCGCAACGCATCGAGGATGAGGGTGTCCAAGTCGCGCAAGAGTGCGTAGCTGGATTCTGGAATGTCGTGCATATCCGTTAAATATGCGGCAGAACCAAAGCGAAAACCAGAGGTTTCCAATTGGCCGTGCAGCAGCGGCACGCGCACAAAGTCCATGCCAAAGAGTGATGTGACGGCAGCAAGCGGCTTCAGGGAGACGCGCGGTTTGAACGGGTAGCTGTTGGTGCTGGAAAATGTGTACTCAAAGATGCGCTGCAACACTGCGGAGGTGGCATCGTCCGCAAAGAGAGGAATTTTTTCTTCACGTTGAAAGCTCAGTGGGCGCAGATCGTCCAAGCCGAGAATGTGGTCGGCATGCGCGTGCGTGTAGAGCACTGCATCCACACGAGTGAGACCTTCGCGCAACATCTGCTGACGGAAGTCCGGGCCGGAGTCGATGAGCACGCAGCGGTCTTCGTATCGCACTGCAATGGAGGGTCGCGTGCGCTTGTCGCGCGGATCGCTCGATGTGCAGACGCGGCACGAGCAGCCAAGCGTGGGCACGCCCATCGATGTGCCACTGCCGAGGATTACGATTTCTGCGGGCATCATGCGTACAGTGCAGCCTTAGCGCTGAATTCTTGGATCAAGCGGATTCGGTGCGCCCGGCGCTTGTTGGGTCGCGTTGCGCGCAATGGCGTTGGTGATCTCCAAAAACATCATGCGCGCTTCAAATAGAGCGCTGTCGAGCATCAACTTTTCATTCTCCGTTAGGTGGCCAGCCGTCTTCTTCGCCAACACTTCCAGCATGTCGATGGTTTGGCGCGCGCCCATCAGATCAATGCGCGCCTTTTCGCCCTGCGGCGTTCCAGCACCCAACTGCATCACCGCAGTCATATAAAAAGATTGGATGACATGCTCAAAGCCGATCACCGCATTTTTCTGTCCGACGGGCATTTTGTCGCGCAGAATGGTATCCATCTGCTGTGTAGTGGCCGCGTAGGCGGCCTGCGATTGTGCAGACTCTTCCGCGCTGGGGCCTTCGAAGACGGGCTGAGCATCGGCTGCGGTGGATGCTGCCTCATCTGCGATGTTGGCTGGCGGCACAGCGTGAATACCACTGGCATTCGCAGCAGCAGGCGCTGGAACTGATTGGACTGGCTCGCTGAGGGGGGCATCTGGGCGCACGTCGCCCTCGCTGGTGATCTTTCGGCGATCGACCACGGTAAATTGGGGTTCTTGCTCTTTCATCGTGCGTTCCTACTTTCTAAAGAATCTTTGTAAAGGGAATCGTTTCCGGGCGAACTGGGTGGCCGCTGCAATGCAATTCCATTTTGCTGTCGAGTGCTTCGCGGCGAATATATCCCAAGGCGATGCCTTGTCGGCTGCCATCTGAATGTTCGATTTGTGTTGAGCTGGTAATTTCTCCCACAGTCTGATCTCCAGACAGCACAGGCAATCGTGCAGGGGATGCAGCGTCCAATGAAAATCCAGAATCAAGAACAAAGCCGGTAAAAATACGATGTACATTACCGCGCGAGCGGATGCGTTCGACGATTTCCTGTCCCAAGTAACAGCCTTTGGAGAAATGCAGCGCGCGCGTCTGATTCGTTTCCTGCGGCAGATCGCGGTCAACGATGTCCTTGCCGTAGAGGGGCGTTCCCTCCAAAATGCGAAGCTGCTCAATCGCCGTCGCTCCGCAAGCCGTAAATCCAGCAGCAAGCAATGCCTGCGAAAAATCCGCGGCGTTTTTAGGGGCGATCCACAAATCGTAACAAGGCACAATCGGACTGTGCGCGGCGATGACGGTGATGGGAACCCCATTCCAATTCACCTCGCCAATCTCCAACGGTTGTAGCTCTGCAACAGAAAGACCCATCTGCGTCAGCCATGCCGCAGCTTGCGGACCAGCAATGCCGATGCGATGCGTTTCCGGCAGAGGAGCAAGCACTACGTCATCCATGATGATGTAGTGCTCCAAATAGGCAAGGAGTGTGGCTGCCTGCGTGGCGGCAATATCCAGCCAAAGCGAATCGCCCATTTGAAAAATATTGACGTCGCCTTGAATTCGTCCCTGAGCATTCAGTACAAAGGCGTAGCAGCCTCGATGGGGCTGCAATTCCCCTACATGATTGGTGACCATGCCGTTGAGCCAGCGCACGCGATCCTGTCCATGGCAGGCAAATGCTGTACGAGTATTGCGATCAAAAACGCCAGCGTGATTCAGCAGTGCGCGCAGTTCGTTGGGAACGGAGGAACCCGGCAGAGGCGCAGAATGCAAGGCTGCTGCGAGCAATGGCGAACCGGTATGGGGAGGCGTCTGCATCGTGGATTTCGAGGGAAACGTACACTGTGATTATAGCGTTCAGCGGAAGAGCTGATGCAGAGAGCCAAGCGGTATGCGTAGGGGAGTGGAATGAATCGGATGCGAATTTTACAGCGACATGCGGTCGTGCTTCTTGCTGCGACTGCGCTGGTGCTGGCTGCGTCTGCTGCCGGGCATGCGCAAAGCCCCAGAACAGAAAAGAAAATCACGCCCAAGCAGGCGCAGGAGTTGTTTCGCTCTGTGAACACGATTCTGCACTTTGACAGCAGCGATAGTGGTTACGTTATTCGCCATGATGTGCAGCCGCGCCTGGTGTCGCGCGACGAGGTGGAAAGCTTTTTGGCAAAGCAATTGCGGGATGACAAATCTGCGCAGCGCTTGCAGCGTTCGGAGCTGGTGCTGAAGAAATTTGGATTGCTGGATCGGGATTTTGACCTAGAGCCGTTTCTGGTGCAACTGCTGCGCGAGCAGATTGCTGGATATTACGACGAAAAAACAAAGACAGTAAATCTGCTGGACTGGGTGGATCCAAATACGCAGCAACCCGTGCTGGCCCATGAGTTGACGCACGCCTTGCAGGATCAATACGTGGATTTGGAAAAATGGGAGGAACAGGAAAAAGACGGCATTCCCAAAAATGTTAGGCAAGACAATGCAGCGCTAGCTGTAGACGAGGATGACACCGTGCGCGATGCCGTGGTGGAAGGGCAGGCCATGGTGGTTTTCGCCGATTATGCGTTGCGACCACAAGGCAAGACGTTGCTAACGGATCCGAATGCAGCCAATGCGATGGAGCAGGCCATGAGCGATTATTCCGACTCGCCGGTGATGGCACGTGCGCCGCTGTTTCTGCAGGAATCGCTGCTCTTCCCCTACCAGGCGGGAATGAATTTCATTGATACCATACTGCGCTTTCAAGGGCAGGGCGCAGCGTTTGCGGGCACACTGGATCGCCCGCCCACTTCGACGTACGAGATTCTGAATCCGCAGGCATACATGCACCACGCTGTGGTGCCGTTGCTTACCATGCCTGATATTCACGGTCTAATCAGCGGGGAGTACAAGCCGTATGACATTGGCGTGATGGGGGAGTTGGATGTGCGCATGTTGGGTGATTTGTTTGGCGGTGTCCGAGTAGGT
>JAJZCX010000081.1 GCA_021851625.1 Acidobacteriota bacterium
CTGTGAGAATCTTGCCTGGTATACACAACCTCAGATTCCTCGACTCCGCTGCGCTTCGCTCGGAATGACAAGGCGTGTAGGGGATTTGTCATCCCGACCGAAGCCTGCGTTCGCAGGCGCAGTGGAGGGATCTGCGGCTCGATTCGGTACGACGCGGCATACGGACACCTCTTCGCGCTGCGCCTGCCGGATTCGTCGCCGGGCGCGAATTCCGGTACCATCGGGAAGAAAGCATCCAGCATGACGACCCCATCCATCCATTCCCCCGCGCCAACGCGCGCCGCCCAGAGAGTCCTCAGCGGAGTGCGCCCGACCGGCAAGCTGCACTTGGGCAACGCCATGGGCGCGGTCAACAATTGGCTTCGGTTGCAGCGCGAATATGACTGCTACTTCTTCATCGCCGACTGGCACGCACTGACCACCGATTACGCCGACACCTCCGCCGTGCGCCAAAATACGCTGGAGGTCGCGCTCGACCTGATGGGCGCGGGCCTGGACCCGGAGCAGTGCGTGCTCTTCGTGCAATCGCATGTGCCCCAGCACGCGGAGTTGCATCTGCTCTTTTCCATGATTACGCCGCTCGGCTGGCTGGAGCGTGTGCCCACCTATAAGGAGCAGCAAGAGAATCTGAGCGGCAGAGATTTGAGCACCTACGGTTTTCTCGGCTATCCACTGTTGCAATCGGCGGACATTCTGCTCTATCAGGCAGACTTTGTGCCCGTCGGCCAGGATCAGGTGGCGCATGTCGAGCTGACCCGCGAAGTGGCGCGACGGTTCAACCAGTTGTATCCGGCGCAGCCCGATGTGCTGCCAGAGCCGAAGGTTTTGTTGACGCCTTCGCCCAAGCTGCCCGGCGTGGATGGTCGCAAGATGTCCAAGAGCTACGGCAACACCATTCTGCTGGCAGACCCGGAGCCAGAGGTGCGCCAAAAATTGAAGACGATGGTGACCGATCCAGCGCGCATTCGTCGCACGGACAAGGGTAACCCGGATGTCTGCCCGGTCTTCGATCTACACAAGGTGTTTTCCACGCCAGAGACGCAGCAAAAAGTCCGCGAAGGCTGCACCACCGCGAGCATTGGCTGCATTGAGTGCAAGGGCTGGGCCGCCGATGGCATCGTGCGCTACATTGCGCCCATGCAGGAGCGCCGCGCTGCGCTGGCTGCCAAGCCGCAGCAGGTCTGGCAGACGCTCCACGCCGGTGCGGAGCGCGCGCAGCAGCGGGCCGAAGCCACCATGCGCCAAGTGCGCGATGCCATGCGGCTCGCGCCCCACGCTGCAACCATCGCTCCAGAAAAGGAAGCCACGCGCGCATGACGGAGTTCGAGTCCAAAGAAAATTCCGCACCGCAAACGCAGTCAGAGACGGGCGTGCAGGCATCTCTGCCGCTTGTGCCTGCTCCACCACGGGCAGAGGAGAGCGCGTACCCATTTTCCGTCAGCGTGGGCCAGGTCTACGACGGTCCCATGGATCTGTTGCTCGACCTGATTCGCAAGCAGGACATCGACATCTACGACATTCCCATCGCCAAGATCACGGCGCAGTTCCTCGCCTATGTCGAGACGCTCAAGCAGTCGGACGTGGACGCGGCGGGCGAGTTCATCTACATGGCCTCGCTGCTGATTCACATCAAGAGCAAGATGCTGCTGCCACGCGCCGATGACGGCACCGCCGATGGTGCGCAGGAGGATCCGCGGCGCGAGTTGGTCGAGCGTTTGCTTGAACACGAAAAGTTCAAAAACGCCGCGCAGATGCTGCTGCAAAAACAGATGGTGGAAGAGGCCACGTGGACCAATCCCGCGCTGCGCGAGTTCCGCGATGCGCCCGGCACGGAACCGGAGATGGACGCGGACACAGTGGATCTGGTGCGCGTCTTTCGCGAGATTCTCGACCGCGCCAAGCAGCGCCCCGTGCTCAACGTGGATGAAGATGCCGTTACCGTGGCGCAGATGATCGACTACGTGCGCCGCCGCTTAATTGCCGAAGACCGCCCCGTGCGCCTGCGCCAATTGTTGCACGCGCTGCGTTCGGAGCGCGCGTTGATCTGCACCTTTCTTGCCTTGCTGGAGTTGGTGCGCTTGCAGGCCATCCTGCTGCGGCAAGATCGTACCTTCAGCGAGATTCTTATCAAGAAGCATGAAAACTTTGACTCCGTGCAGACGGAAGGGCGCGACGATTGGCGCTAGGCACCTAGGCACAACCATCCCCGCCATTGATATGCTGAAGAAGCACAGGAACCCATGAGCATAAAAGCCAAGATCGAGGCCGTGATTTATGCGGCAGAAGAACCCGTAACGCTGGCGCAGTTGGCCGCTGTCTTTGCTGCGGAGATTCTCTCCGCCGAGCCGCAGGAGCCAGAGCCGAACGAGGCTGTGTCGTCTGCGGATGCAGCGTCAACGACTGACGAAGAAAATTCTGCTGCCGAAGCCGCCGTCGCCGATGACGCGGGCAAGGATGACGCTGCTGCGAACAACGCGGAGCAGCCGCTGTTGCCCGTGGCCGAGGATGCAGCCAAGCTCGCGCGTCAGCAGGAGCGCAAGGTGCGCGCGGCCATTGAGCAGGTCGTGCAGTCACTGATGGAGGATTACGCCAGCGACGAGCGCGGCATGGAGATTCGTGAGATTGCCGGCGGCTATCGCATGGCCACCAAGGCGCAGTATCACGATGGTGTGCGCGCCTTCGTCAAGCGGCTGAAGCCGCCGATGAAGCTCTCGCTGCAAGCGCTGGAGACGCTGGCCGTCATCGCTTACAAACAGCCCATCACCGCGCCGGAGATCAGCGAGATTCGCGGCGTTGATTCGGGCGGCGTTCTCGGCAGCCTTATCAGCCGCAAGCTCATCGCCACTGCGGGACGCAAGCAAGTGGTCGGTCGCCCCATTTTGTACAAGACCACGCGCGAGTTTCTGCTGCGCTTTGGTCTGAAGGATTTGAACGACCTGCCCAGCATTGAAGAGTTTGAAAAGATGGCCGCCGCCATGGAAGAGGCCGAGATCATCTCTGCGCCGCACGCGGAGCCATCGGCGGAAGCTGGCGCGGAATCGCCTGAGGCGCAGTCCGCCGACGCGGAAGAAGAGACCATCGCAGAGCGTCTGGCCGCTGCGGAAGAAATGGAAGCAGACCATGCCACCGCAGAAACCATCGAAGACGAAACGCGCTAGCGCCGGCCCCAGGGCTGGTGCAGAGCGCAGCCAAACCGCCAATGCTCCAGAGCAAGGGCCGCAGCGACTGCAAAAGATTCTTGCCGCTGCCGGTGTCGCTTCGCGACGCAAGGCCGAGGAGTTGATCACGCAGGGCCGCGTGCAGGTCAACAAAGAAACCGTTTCCACGCTGGGAGCCAAGGCCGATCCGCAGCACGATGATATTCGCGTGGATGGCAAGCGCGTGCACGCTGTCGAGACCTTTCGCTACTTCATGCTCAACAAGCCCAAGGGCTTCGTGACCACCACCAGCGACCCGGAAGGCCGACCCACGATCATGGAATTTTTCGCGCGCATTCCGCTGCGGCTCTATCCCGTCGGGCGGCTGGATTATCTCAGCGATGGTCTGCTGCTGGTCACCAACGATGGCGGGCTGATGCAGAAGTTGACGCATGCCTCCTCGCACGTGCCGAAAACATATTTGGTGAAGGTGAGTGGGGTGCCCGCGGAGGACGCACTGAATCGGCTGCGTCGCGGCGTCTCCATTCCGCTGGGAAAGCCTGGCTCGAATGAGGGCCGCGTGAAGACAGCTCCGGCGCGGATTCGCACCTTCCGCGAAGGTGACAACCCTTGGTATGAGGTGACGCTGACCGAAGGCCGCAACCGCCAGTTGCGCAAAATGTTTGAGCACGTTGGCCACCACGTTGAAAAAATTCGCCGCATCGCCTACGGCCCGCTCACGCTGGACGTGGAGCCGGGTGAGGTGCGCGAGCTGACGCCAATCGAGGTGCGCGCCTTGCAACGCGCGGCCACAGCCAAAGCTCCGGATCGCTCCGACGCAGGCGAGCGTACAGAGGGAAAACAAGCCAGACCCGCGCTCGCGGCCAAAAAGTTTTTACGTGCGGGCATCCGCTCTGCGGGCAGGCCCCGGCGGTAGAATCGCTGCACAAGTGGAGGGCGTGATGGAAACGGCAACCTTGGGTGCAGGATGCTTTTGGGGTGTGGAACTCACGCTGCAACAGTTGCCCGGCGTGGTGGAGACAGCGGTGGGTTACGCTGGCGGCGCGCTGGACAATCCTACTTACAAAGATGTCTGCACCGACACGACCGGCCACGCCGAAGTGGTGCAAGTGCTCTTTGATCCGCAGCAGATTCGTTACGAGCAAGTGCTGGACGCATTTTTCTCGCTGCATGATCCCACGCAGAAAAATCGGCAAGGCCCGGATTGGGGCACGCAATATCGCTCGGTGATTTTTTATCACTCACCGGAGCAGCAGCAGGCCGCACAAGCAATGATCGAGCGCCTGACGCAGGAGCGCCGTTTTGCCAAGCCGATCGCCACGCAGGTTGTGCCTGCGCAAACCTTTTGGCGTGCGGAAGAGTATCACCAAAAATATCTAGAGAAGCAGGGCATGCGCTCCTGCCACTTGTAACGCGGCAGGCATCGGATCACGCAATGTGACCCGCAACACGCGGCGAAAGATATAGCCAGTATCCAATTGTGATGGAGATCATGCGGAAATGGCTGTTTACATTGATAGAAAGATGGGACGCCCGTATTTTGTGAGATGCATCACAATTTCTATTGGGCGACACGAAAAATCCAGCAAATTTATAGAAAACTTTTGCAGTCTGTTCTGAAATCTCTCCGTAAATCCTCTGTCGGGCACACCTTTTTCCAACAAAAGTTGTACACAAATATCCATCCACACTTGCAGGGTTCGCTGCGACAGAGCCGTTAGCATCTTCTTTCTACTTCAAGCCAGAGAGAACGGATGCAAAGCGTGAGCCAGGTGCACTTCGAACAAAGACGAGTCATCTTGCGGAATTTCTCCGGGTGCGGACTCATGTTCGTGCTCATCTTCTGTGGAATGTATCAGGCTAAAAGAAATATTCTTGATGTGCAGGCCGCGCAAGATTGTGGCGACTCTTTGCAGACGTCCGCGTCTGTCCTGAAGCCGCTTGCTCCTGCGGAGGATCTGCGTCCCAGTTTTGATGGAACGCATCTGCTGTACTCCGCTCCCGGAAAACAAGGTGCGGCCTGGCAGGTGTGGGAGCGTACCGCGGATGGCTCCGAAGCGCGTCAAATTACGCACTGCGCTGCGGATTGTATGCAGGCCGAATATCTCCCCGGTGATCAGATTGTTTACACGGCCAAAAACACAGGCGGTGCGTGGGGAGCATCTTCCATCTTTGTGTCGCGTTTGGACGGAAGCGATGCGCATCCGATCACGTTTGGCCCTGGGAATTTTCAAGTGCTGCGCGTGCTGCACAATGGACGCATTTTGCTTGCAGCCAATGCCCCGCTCACGATGACAGGAAAGACGAAGGCGCAGCGCGCACTCTATCAGATTCGTCCTGATGGCTCTGGCCTCTACCGCTTGCCACAACCCGTGGCGCAGCGCTACGCGCAAGACGCGCAGCCGAGCACGTCAACAACTTCCGTTGGGCTGTTGCCCTCCCCGGCAGTAACGCACGCTGCGCCTTTGCTCTATCCCAGCATTCTGCATCTGGAGTTGAAGACCGGTCGCATGTTGTGTCTGAATGCTACCCAAACCATGGACACAGCCAGTGGACGCCTCGCAGGCAGCATCGCGCAGGTGCGGGTGCTGGCTCTGGAGCGGGATGGGAACGAGCGCACACTGGGCAGCGTGCCCGTGGAGCAGGATGGTTCTTTCTACATGACGGTGCCAGCGGACAAGCCGGTTCGCTTCGAGTTGCTCAACAAGCAGGGTGCAGTTGTACACGAGCAAAAGAGTTGGATCTGGACGCGGCCCGGTGAAGATCGCGGCTGCGCGGGCTGCCATGAAAATCCTGCGGTTGCACCAGAGAATCACTGGCCGCTGGCGCTGAAGCGATTGGATACGCCCATGCTCGTTGGAGCTACAACTGCGCTAACGCAAAAGGATGGCAAGGAATGATGCGACACAAAATTCGCTCTGCCGCAATTTCATTGTGCGGAACGCTGCTAGCAATCGGCGCGTGCGCGCAGACGCAAAATGTTCCTACTCCAAAGCAGAACGTGCCCACACCGCTGCCGCACTTTGAGGATGTCACCGCAAAGTCCGGCATTCACTTTCGGCACTCGTTTGGCGAAAAAGAGTTGCGCACAATTCTGGAAGGCACTGGCTCCGGTTGTGCTTGGCTGGATTACAACAACGACGGCCTGCTCGATCTCTACGTGGTGAATGGTCGCCACATCGATGGCTTGACGAATCACTCTGCACCCGACGGCGTGGATGCAACCAATCATCTGTACCGCAACAATGGCGACGGAACTTTTACCGATGTGACCGCGCAGGCGGGTGTCGCGGGCAAGGGCTTCGGCGTGGGCGTTACCGTGGGAGATTTTGACAACGACGGCCATGAGGACATCTACGTCACCAACTACAACTCTGCGATTCTCTACCACAACAATGGCAATGGAACCTTTACGGATGTAACTGCCAAGGCGGGCGTGGACAATCCTTACTTCGGCACCGGCGCTGCATTCTTGGACTACGACCGTGATGGACGTTTGGATTTATTTGTCGGCAACTACCTGCAATTTGAATCGAGTTACAAATATTACTATTCCGCAGAAAATTATCCGGGGCCGGTGAGCTATGCGCCTCAAGTCAATCGGCTCTTCCACAACAATGGCGATGGTACGTTCACGGACGTTTCGCACGCAAGCGGCATTGCAGCGCAGCCAGGGCGTGCGATGGGCATCACTGTTGGGGATTTCGACAACGATGGCTGGCCGGACATTTACGTTGCCAACGACACGATGGCCAGCTACTTGTAC
>JAJZCX010000082.1 GCA_021851625.1 Acidobacteriota bacterium
CACGCAGCTTTGCGCTGCAACCCAGCGCTGGCTGCGCCAACCGATCTGCGTCTGTCTGCCACGCCTGCCGGTTTTGTTCTGCTGCCCTGCATCGTTGCTACCTTCTTCTGCTGCTTACTACCGTTTCCGTGTTTTGTCTGTGACGTGCCTTACACAGAAAAAAATTTATTTTTTTGCACCCGCTGCGCGCTTCTTTCATTCTACGCAGCGGGTGATCCTGTCCGTACCGCTTACTGCTCGGTCTTGCTTTCGGTTTCCAAACCCAGCCGCTGTCGGCGTTCGGCCCGCTGCTGCAACTCTGGCCCGGTGCGGGCAAAGCCATCGGTTAAGGGTGTAACCACCGTCATGGAAGCATCGCCCACCATCTGCGGTTCGGCGATCTTGCCTGCCTGCACAACGGGTAACCCCTGCGCGGCGACGATCTGCATGGCGCGCTCAATCGGAATGCGCACGATCTGCTTCTGCTCATCGGCCCAGGTGTAGTGGTCGAGCAGCAAATCCTCGCGCGCGTGCAGGGCGATCACGTCGTTGTTGCCGTCATCGGTTTGCAGCCGCGGTGTGGGGAACTTCGAGACCAAGTCCCGCAACTGCTGCTGCTCGATCACCGGATTGGAGGCCATATTCTGCTGCGTGATTCCGGCCTGCTGGTTCCAGCGGCTCTCCGGGCCATCGTGATGGATCAGCGCTTCATTGATCAGCTTGCCGAGGCCGAAGCAGACGACAAAGAAGACAGCCATCGAGGCAGCCAGCACGGCCAGAAAGGAGACTACACCGCCAATGTTGGCGTCGGTGGTCTCATAGCCCGGCCCCTTGCCGTTCTTGTGGGATGGATCATGCGTGGGCATGTTCAGGCTCCAAAATCTCCGGCAAATGCGGATCGTTGACGGCAATCACAGGACGCGTGCGCAACTGCGTGGCCAGATAGGCAACCCAGAGGGCCACCATGGCACCGGGCACAAAAACGTACTGCAATAGCTCGATTGTGAAGTGGAAGTTGTGGTGGATGTCAGCAAAGTTCGGTGCAATCAGCCAGAAGCTGTCGATGAAACGGGCGAACAACATCAGGCAGCAAACAGCGGCCAAACGCGACTTATTGCGCTTGATGCGGCGCGACAGCAGCAGCGAAAACGGCAGCAGCCAGTGGAAGGCGAAATCTAAACCAATCACATAGCCCCAGCCGCCGGTGATGCGATCCATGTACCAGCGAATCTCCTCTGGCAGGTTGCCCGACCAGAGGATGAGGTACTGCGAAAAGGCGATGTAGATGTTCAGCATGACGAAGGCGAAGCAGAGCTTGCCCAAATCGTGCTGCTCGGTGGTGCGGAAGATGCTCTTGATCGGCTCGTCCTGCGAGAGGGCCAGCGTAATCAAAATCACCATGGCCAGCGCGGCGTAACCCTGCGCGACCAGGAAGAGCAACCCGTAGACCGAGGAGTACCAGGTCGGATCGAGCGACATGACCCAATCAATGGATGCACCGGTCAACGTCAACGAGTAGACCAGCAGACCAACGCCGCTAAGATTTTCAAAGCGCTTTTGCCAGAACCAACTGCCATGCTGGGTGTCGCTGTCCCGCTGCAACGACCAGCGATTCAGGAAGTAGGCAAACAGGCCCCAGATGGCAAAGTAGGCGATGCCGCGCTCCCAGAAGCCTTGCACGTTCAGATACGGACGCTTGTAAGCAATGCAGTGCGCCTGAAAGGCGTTGATCAGCCCGGAGTGCAGCGCCTCTTCCGGGTTCGTGATGCGCGCCCACAGGTACAAGCGCTTGGCAAAGATGGCCACGGGCAGAAACATCAGGAAGACCACGGGCAGCGTGCGGCTCATCGCCTCCAATGGACGGCGGATCAGCAGGCCCCATTTGCCGCCGGAGACATGCTGCACCATCAGCAGCGCCAAGCCACCCACGGCGAAGCTGAAGCAGACGATCATGCCCATCAGCCAGCCGCGCAGCACGTAATCGAAGGCCAGCGCGTCGGGATCCGTAAAGTAGACCGCGGCGGCCAGCGCGGCAAAGGCCACGACGGCAATCAGCGCGCGATTGCGCCAGTGCGAGACCCGCGCCGGTGCGCTTAAATCCGCAGGCAGATGTTTTTCGGTGTGTGCGTGTTCCATGCTCATGCCTGTCCTCGACTATTTCTTTGCCGTGCTGGTGGCTGCGGCTGTCTTTGCGGCGGCCTTGGCTGCTCCCGGCGACTGCATCTCACCCGCGCTGGGCACGTTGGTTTCCTGTGGCAGCGTCCAAGCATCCACAAAGCCCGGCGCAAAACCCGCCTGCTGGCTCACTTCTGAGAGCTTCTGCACCTGCGCTCCTGCCGGCACATCCGCAAGCGGCGCGTCCTGGCTCAATTGCAGCGCGCGAATATAAGCGGCAATGGCCCAGCGATCCTGCGTTGCGATCTGCGCCGAATAATCCGGCATGGAGCCATAACCGTGCGTCATCACGAAGAAGTAATGGCTCAGCGGCTTGGCTGCGATCAGCGGATCGTGGAAGTTGCCCGCAGGCTTGTAGCCACGCTCGACGATCATGCCGCGTCCATTGCCCACACGCGAGTGGCACGGCGTGCAGTAAATGTTGTAGCGCTCCTGCCCACGTTCGAGCACCGTCATCGTGACCGGGAAAGGCAGTGCGTTCTGCTCCTTGCCGTCGATCAGGCCGGTGTTGTAATACTCGTCGGCGTCCAATTGATTGCGCGCCACAGCACCCAGCACTTCCGGGCGCACGGAGCGTCCGCTGGGAAAGAAAGTGGTGCCGCGCTGGGGAATAAACTTCGGCTGGTTCTGCATGTCTTGACGGCAGCCGGAGACAAAGGCGACCGTAAAGACCGCAGCAGCGGCCAAGGTGGAACGAAAAATGAGCAATGCGGTTCGGCTGCGCATGGGTTTAGTGATCGACCTCCACGACCGAAACCGGCCGGAACGATTCCAAAAACGCCCGCGACTCTGCAGAGGAGAACTTTGGATCATCCGACTGCAGGCACAGGAAAAACTTGTCGGTCGTCGCGCCATCACGGAAGTTGGCAGCGTTGAAGACCGGATGATAGGGCGCGGGCAGGCGATTGAGCGCCAGCATTCCAAAAGCTGCGGAGAGTCCGGCAAAGAGAATCGTCCACTCATACGCCGGAATCACAAACGCTGGCCAAGAAAACAGCGGACGCCCGGCAACGTTGAGCGGGTAGGCCCAGACCGAGACCCACGTCTCCAAACTAAACATGGCGCAACCGCCGAGCAGGCCGCCGAGCAGGCAGATGCGGGCCACGCCACGCTCCTGCGGCTCGTCAAAACCAATGGCCTCCGCCGCCTCTTCCAGTGGATAGGGCGTGTAGCAGTCCATGCGGCGATAGCCCTTGGCATAGGCCGCCTTGGCCGCTGTGACCAACTCCGTGGGCGTGTCAAACTCCGCCAGCAAACCGTAAATTCCTTCACGCATCGGCATTAGTGACCTGCCTCCGTAGGCAATTCGTTATCGTGCTTCACCTTGGCCTGTGGCAGCATCATGCGGATCTCCGACATCGGGATCATGGGCACGAAGCGGATGAACAGGAAGAACAGGAAGGTGAACAATCCCAGCGTTCCCACAAACGTCATGTAATCCCAGCGTGTGGCGCGATAGGTGCCCCACGACGAGGGGAGAAAGTCGCGGTACAGGCTGGTGACAACGATGACGAAGCGCTCAAACCACATGCCTGTATTCACGATCAGAGAAATCGCGAACAGGTACGCAACGTTGTGGCGCAGCTTGCGCGACCAGAGCGTCGTCAGTGGAATCGCAATGTTGCAGGTAATCAGCACCCAATAGGCCCAGCCCATCGGCCCAAACATGCGATTCCAGAACATGAAGTACTCCCAACGACTGGCCGAGTACCAGGCCATCACCACTTCCATGCTGTAGCCGTAGGCGACGATCAAGCCCGTGGCCAGCATGACCTTGGCCATATTGTCCAAGTGACGCATGGTGATGATGTCTTCGAGCGCGTAAAACTTGCGGATCGGAATGGCCAGCGTCAGCACCATGGAGAAGCCGGAATAAATCGCGCCTGCGACGAAGTACGGCGGAAAGATCGTGGTATGCCAGCCCGGCAGCACGGCCACGGCAAAGTCAAAGCTGATGACCGTGTGCACTGAGAGCACTAGCGGCGTGGCCAAACCGGCCAGCAGCAGCGAGGCCGACTCATAGCGCATCCAGTGCCGCGCCGAACCGCGCCAGCCCAGCGACAACTGCCCGTAGATGTACTTGGCGAACTTCGACTGCGCCCGATCGCGCATGGTGCCAAAGTCGGGAACCAAGCCGATGTACCAGAAGACCACCGAGATCGTCGCGTAAGTGGAGACTGCAAAAACGTCCCACATGAGCGGCGAGCGGAACTGCGGCCAGACGTTCATGCTGTTCGGGTAAGGGAAGAGCCAGTAAATCGCCAGCCAGGGACGGCCCGTGTGGATGACCGGGAACATGCCGGCGCAGACCACGGCAAAGAGCGTCATCGCCTCGGCAAAGCGGTTGATGGAGTTGCGCCAGCCCTGCTTGAAGAGCAGCAAAATCGCCGAGATCAGCGTCCCGGCGTGGCCGATACCAATCCACCAGACGAAGTTGACGATGGCAAAGCCCCACGCCACAGGCATGGTGATGGCCCAGATGCCGGTGCCCTTCAAGAAGAGCCAAGTGACCGCCGTCAGCAACATGCCGATCAGGCCACCCGCCAGCACAAAGCCAAAGAACCAGCCCAGTGGCGTGTGCGTCGTCAGCACAATGCTGGAGATGGTCTCCGTGACCGAACGGAAGCTCTGATTCGGCGCGAGAACGCGCTGCTCTCCCGTCTTCGGGTCAATCATCCGGTCCGTCTTCGGATCCGCCGGATTGTGAGGTGCAACATCCTTGGTAGCCATTCAGCGTCTGGCCTCTCGCATTTCCAAATTCAATCCACTACATTTGTTGCTGCCTGTGCGGTTTGTGCGCCAGCCGATTGCCGGGCGCATTCCACCTAGGCGTTTTGGGTCAAATCCGGATTGGGATTCACCACTCCGGCGATATATGAGGTGCGGGGCCGCGTGTTCAGATCGGCCAGCACGGTGTAGTTGCGCGGCTGGGCCTTCAGTTGCGCCACGCGGCTGTTTTTGTCGTTCTTGTTGCCAAAGGTGATGGCCTGCGTCGGACAAGCCTGCTGACAGGCCGTGACGATCTCACCATCGCGCACATCGCGGTTTTCCTTGTCGGCGTGAATCTTGGCCGCCGTGATGCGCTGTACGCAGTAGGTGCATTTTTCCATCACACCGCGGCTGCGCACGCTCACATCCGGGTTGCGCATCAGCTTCAGACTCTCGGTCTCATAGTCAGAGAAGAGCAGCCAGTTGAAGCGGCGCACCTTGTACGGGCAGTTGTTCGAGCAATAGCGCGTGCCCACGCAACGGTTGTAGACCATCACGTTCAGACCCTCCGGCGTGTGCACCGTGGCACCGACCGGGCAAACCTGTTCGCAGGGAGCGTTCTCGCATTGCTGGCAGGTCATGGGCTGGAAGTGCGCGCGGGGCGCATTCAAGTCGCCTTCAAAATACGTGTCAATGCGGAGCCACTGCATGTCGCGGCCAATCCGCACCTCCTGCTTGCCCACCACGGCGATATTGTTCTCCGCATAGCAGCTCACAATGCAGGCATTGCAGCCGATGCAGGAGTTCATATCGATGGCCAGCGCCCAGGCATTCTTCTCATACTTCCAGTTCGGGAAGAGCGTCACGCTCTCTGGTGGCGCTTCGTAATTTTCTCCCTCGTTGGCAAAGTTCGGATTCTTGCGGAACTCCTCCAACGTGGCATAGCGGATGATGCCGCGCGACATCTCTTCATTACCTTCGAGCGAGGTGGGAGCCGCATCCGGCTGAAATTTGGCCGCCGCATCAAAATTGCCATAGCTGCGGGCCAATGGTCCGCGCTGATCGATGTAGTGGCTCTTCGCAATGGCAAATTCGTACACGTCGCCGGTCTTGCTAACCTTGGCACCGCTCAGGAAAAGCTGCGAAGCCGCCAAGCGGATCGGCGTGGCGTCAAAGCCCGTGCCTGTGCCCACGCGGCCTGCATTGCGCCGTCCGTAGCCCAGGTAGACCGTAATGCTCTGCTCTGGATGGCCGGGAACCACCAGCGCGGGAGCCTTGATCGAGCGGCCTTGATACTGAATTGCGAGCACATCGCCTTCGCTTGCGCCCAGCGAGGTCATCATGGCCATGCTCATCAGCGCCGCGTTGTCCCAGGAGAGATTCGTTACCGGCTTGGGCAGTTCCTGCATCCAGCCGAGGTTGGAATAGCGCCCATCGTAGATCGTTGGATCGGGACGGAAGACGACTTCAATCGCAGAACTGTCCGCAGGCGCGCTGACCGGAATGGAGGCAACCTTGGCTGTCACCGTCTTCGGCGCAAAGGCCGTGTCGGCGATCCAGCCATCGTGCAGCGCCTTGCGCCATTGGAACTCAAAATCACCCTTGGCCGCGAGCACCGGCTTCCACGTGGCGCGCACTGCTTCGTTGTCCGACAAATCAGGATTGGCGAGCATCGACTGCACCAGCGTATGCGCCGACTTGCCACCGTAGAGCGGATCAATCATCGGCTGCACGATGCTGACCGTGCCATCATAGGCGCGGGCATCCGACCAGCTTTCGAGATAGTGCGCGGCGTTGATGTGCCAATCGGACACCTGCGCGGTCTCATCCACGTACAGGCCGAGATACGCAACCGTCTTCGCGCCGCCGAGAGCCTTGGCAAACTCCAAATCCGCAGGCGCGGCGTAGACTGGATTGCCGTCGAGAATCACCAGCCAATCCACCTTGCCCGCGTGCAGATCGTTGACCAAACCTTGCAGCTCCGCCGTCTGCTCCGTCGGCATCGGTGTGACGCTTTCGGTGTAGACCACCGTCTTGCCCACATTGCCC
>JAJZCX010000083.1 GCA_021851625.1 Acidobacteriota bacterium
GATCTGTCAGCTTCTTTTCGCGCACCGCGTTCACGTCCAGGTCGTTGTCGCGGGAGTGTTCGCCGACAATCATGCCCTCGTAGACTTCAACGCCCGCGCCCACAAACAGGACACCGCGTTCCTGCAAGCCGTCCAGAGCGTGGGTCGTTGTCGTTCCCGTACGATCCGAAATCAGCGCGCCACTTTGGCGCTGCGGAATCTCGCCCTGATGGGGCATGTAGCCGTCAAAGAGCGTGTTCATGACGATGGTGCCGCGCGTTTCGGTCAGCATCTCGCTGCGCAGGCCAATCAAGCCACGGCTGGGAATGCGGAAGGTGAGACGCACGCGACCATAGCCATGATTGTTCATCTTGAGCATCTCAGCCTTGCGTGGGCCAAGCCGCTCCATGACCACGCCCACAAAATTCTCAGGAATGTCGATGGTCAGTTCTTCGACCGGCTCCATCAGCTTGCCGTCCACGCGGCGCGTGACGATCTCCGGACGCCCCACCGACAGCTCAAAGCCTTCGCGGCGCATCATTTCAATGAGAATCGCCAGTTGCAATTCGCCGCGCCCCAGCACCTTAAAGCTGTCCGCGCTACCCGTCTCCTCCACGCGAATGGAGACGTTCGTCAGCAATTCTTTGTCCAGACGATCCCGCAGATTGCGCGAGGTAACGTACTGGCCTTCGCGCCCGGCGAAGGGCGAGTTGTTGACGGAGAACTGAATGGCGATGGTCGGTTCGTCAATCGTAATGGTCGGCAAGGGCGCGGGATTTTCGACGCTGGTGATGGTCTCGCCGATGGTGATGCCTGGAATGCCGGCCACGGCGATAATATCGCCCGTCTCGGTCTCTTCCGTGTCGGTGCGTTTTAATCCACTAAAGGTAAAGAGCTTGGTGACTTTGGTTTTTTCCAGCGAGCCATCGCGCTTGGAGATCGTGACCTCATCGCCCGTGTGCAGCGTGCCGTTGAAGACGCGCGCAATCGCCAGGCGGCCCAGGTAATCGGAGTAGTCCAGATTCGTGACCAGAATCTGGAGCGGGCCGTTTGGATCGCCTTTTGCGGGCGGGATGGTCTCAATAATCTTGTGATAGAGCGGCTGCAGATCAGTGCCCGGAACCTTCAAATCCATGGTCGCCGTGCCCAGTTTGCCGTTGGTGTAGATGACCGGAAAGTCGAGTTGATCTTCGGTTGCATCCAGATCAATAAACAGGTCGTAGACCTCATTCAGCACCTCTTGGGGGCGCGCATCGGGACGGTCAATTTTGTTGATGACCAGAATGGGCAGCAGCTTGGCTTCCAGTGCCTTCGAGAGAACGTAGCGCGTCTGCGGCAAGGGGCCTTCGCTGGCATCGACCAGCAGCATCACGCCATCCACCATCTTCAGGGCGCGCTCCACCTCGCCGCCAAAATCCGCGTGGCCCGGCGTGTCCACAATGTTGATCTTGCTGTCTTCAAAAAAGATGGCCGTGTTCTTGGCCAGAATCGTAATACCACGCTCGCGCTCCAGGTCGTTGGAGTCCATGACGCGATCGACAACCGCTTCATTGGAGCGGAAGGTGCCGCTCTGGCGGAGCATGGCATCCACCAGCGTGGTCTTGCCGTGGTCAACGTGGGCGATGATGGCGATGTTGCGAATGACACGAGACACGATGCGTTCGTTTCCTATCGTTACTTGAATTTTTTCAATTGTGATTCTGGAGGTGGATTGCACGCCCCCGCAGTAGGAGCGGGGCTGTCCGAAGCACAGCCCTTATTTTATCGCAGATTCGCGCGACCTGTATGAAAATTCGCTTGCAGGTCATGTGTCCATTTGAATAACAAGAGAGAGTCATTCTGAATGGAACGCAGCGAAAGGAAGAATCCAGAAGATTTCCGTCTCATACATTCAGTCCTCGCCCTCTGGATTCTTCGCGGAGCCTGCCCTGAGCGAAGCCGAAGGGATCAGAAGGACACTCTGTCTTTGGGTAAGGATGTACAGTGCTATCCAATATCCTTCCAACTGACCCACGACCCACTTGCTCACGCCAGGGCGCACCCGTCGTCAAACTGCCAGAACGATCCTTCCTTCGGCTACAATCCATAGTGCTCGACATGTAGAACACTCATTTGCGCTACCGGAGAATATCTCTATGATGCGACGTCTTTCATTTCTATCCCTGCTTGTGATTCTGCTCGCCTCCGCAACGTCATGGCTGCGGGCCGACATTGTTATTCTGCGCAGCGGTGCCAGCCATACGGGCAGCTTTGCCGCTCCCGCGGGCGGCATGATCGGCTTTACCGGCATACACGGCGTACAGTATCAGTTCCCGGTGCGCGATGTGCAGACCATCGTCTTCACCGCAGCCAGTGACACGCTGACCCTGCGCAGCGGCCACTCCTACACCGGGCACTTGAGCAACCTCACCACCATTCAGTTTTCCGATGCGGCGGGCATTCAATATCAATTTCCGCTGAACGATGTCACCTCGCTCGTGTTGAGCCAGGCTGCGCCGCAAGTGCAAAGTTTACCCGTTACGATGAAGCAGATTTCCGCTGGCACGCAGATTACGGTGCGCACCGCGGAGATGATTGATTCCAAGCACGCCGCGCCCGGCCAGGTCTTCCGCGCCGAGATTCGCGTGCCCGTGCTGGACGTAAATGGCAACGTTGCCATTCCGCAAGGCTCACCGGCAGAGTTGCAGATCGTCCAGGACACAAGCGGCGGCGTGGCTCATGCCTCCGACCTTACTTTGGCGATTGCGGGCGTCACCGTGCATGGAACGACGTATGACGTGGTCACCTCCGACGTGTTTGAACAGGGCGGCGAGGGCATGGGCGCCAACAAGCGCACGGCGGGCTTTGTCGGCGGCGGCGCAGCACTGGGCACGCTGATGGGTGCGCTTTTCGGCGGTGGCAAAGGTGCTCTGATCGGCGGCCTGGCCGGAACCGGAGCGGGAGCAGTCACGCAGGTAATGACACGCGGCAAAGTCATCACCGTTCCCGCAGAGTCGGTGATGACCTTCCGCTTAGAGCAGCCACTGGTCATCAAACCGCGCGTGCGAACAGGGCAGTAGCACGCTGCGACAGTTGGTAGAAATGCAACCGGAAACCCACTCTGCGCCGTATGCGAGGGTGGGTTTCTCGCTCTTCGGCTCTATAATCGACTATGGCCACGTTGCGCCCAGTGACCGCCCAGCCTGCGGCGGCTTCGACTTTGCTCGAAGAGAAATTCCAAACGCTGCTGGCCACCGTGCGCGTCAATCGTCCGCAAGACGACCTCTCCATCATTCAAAAAGCCTACGAATTTTCTCTGCAACACCATGCGGGCCAGCAACGCGCCAGCGGGGAACCGTACGTGCTGCATCCGCTGGAGGTAGCGCAGGTACTGGCGGAAATTAAGCTGGACTCGACGGCCATTGCCGCCGGGCTGCTGCATGATGCAGTCGAAGACACGCCGGTCACTTCGCAAGAGATTGCCACGCTCTTTGGTGAACAAGTGGCGCACATCGTCAACGGCGTCACCAAAATCGACAAGATTCAATTCGCCAATCGCGAAGACCGCCAAGCGGAAAACGTGCGCAAGATGCTGTTGGCCATGGTCACCGATGTGCGCGTGGTGCTCATCAAACTGGCCGATCGCCTGCACAACATGCGCACACTGCAACATTTGGCTGCCGACCGACAAGAGGCCATCGCGCGCGAGACGCTGGACATCTACGCACCACTGGCCCACCGCTTGGGCATGGGCAAAGTGCGTGGTGAGTTGGAAGATTTGGCCTTCCGCTACGTCGATCCCATCGCCTACGAGCAGGTGCGCGCCGCGGTGGAAGCACGACGCGAAGCGGGCGAAGAGTTTCTGCGCCGCATTGACGCCACGCTGCACGAAAAATTGACGGAGCATGGCATCGCCGGGCGCATCGAGTGGCGCATCAAACGTCTGTACTCCATCTATCAAAAATTGCAGGATCAGCGCATCACCGTCGATCAGGTCTATGACCTGCTGGCCGTGCGCGTGATTACCACCAGCGTGCAGGATTGCTACGCCGTCTTTGGCCTCATCCACAGTCTGTGGCCGCCGGTACCGGGGCGCATCAAAGACTTCATCGCCATGCCGCGTCCCAATCTGTATCAATCGCTGCACACCACGGTGATGGCCGACGGCGGCCATCAATTTGAAGTGCAGATTCGCACCGAGGAGATGCACCGCACCGCCGAGGAAGGCATCGCCGCGCATTGGAAGTACAAGGCCGGCGGCTCGCCCGTCAGCGCCAAGGATGAGCAGCGACTGGCCTGGGTGCGCCAGATCGTCGAGTGGCAGCGGGAGATGACCGATCCCAACGAGTTTCTCTCCACGCTCAAGATCGATCTGTATCCCGAAGAGGTCTACACCTTCACGCCCAAAGGCAAGGTGGTCGTGCTGCCCAAAGACGCCAGCCCGGTGGACTTCGCCTACGCCATTCACACCGAGGTGGGCAACACCTGCACCGGCGCCAAGGTGAACGGGCGCATGGTGCCGCTGAAAACGCGCCTGCGCAATGGCGACATTGTTGAGATCAACACGCAGAACGGACACACGCCCAGCCGCGACTGGTTGAACTTTGCCAAGAGCAGCCGCGCGCGCAACAAGATCAAACACTGGCTGAACGAGCACCAGCGCGAGCGCGCCATTGAGATTGGCCGCAAGCTGCTGGATCGCGAGGCGCGCAAATATAAAGTCTCGCTGTCGAAATTTAACGAAGCCGACTATCTGCGTGCTGCCGCTGAATATGGCTTGGGCACGGTGCACGATCTGCTGGCCGCCATCGGCTTTGGCAAATACTCTGCGCGACAGACGCTGAATAAGCTCGCGCCCGGAGCGACCACGCCCGCAGGGGGCGCAGAGGCGGCGACCTCGCCGATGTCCGACGCCGTCAAGCGCGTCTACTTCAGCAAAGGCTCAGAGTCGCTCACCGTCGAGGGCCACGATGAGCTGCTCGTCTACCGCGCGCGCTGCTGCAACCCGATTCGCGGCGAGGAGATCATCGGCTACGTGACGCGCGGCAAAGGCGTCGCCGTCCACGCGCGCAACTGCCCTAACGTGCAAAATTTGCTCTACGAGGCCGACCGGCGCATCTCTGTCGAATGGGCGCGGATGCCGGAGACCGACGGCCAAGGCCATCGCGCCACGTATCCGGTCAATCTCACCGTATTCTGCGACGACCGCGCGGGCATGTTGAAGGAACTGACCGCCGTCATCTCCGACGACGGCACCAACATTCGCGGCGTGGATACCAAGGCTGGCACCGGCGCGGAGGCGGTCGTGGAGTTTATCGTGGACGCCTACGATGTGCGCCACTTAACCCGGCTGGTCAGTGGCCTGCGCCGCCTGCCCGGTGTGCGCGATGTGCAGCGCCAGCAAAAGCTGTAGCCGCTGTCGAAGCGGCTGCACTCAATCGCCAGAGAGCGCGGCGTGTGGTGAGGGCGAGTGCCCGCGCCAGTGCTCCAAGCGCAAGCGCAATTTTTCCCAGAAGAGATAGACCACCGGCGTGGTGAAGAGCGTCAAAGCCTGTGAAACGATGAGGCCGCCGACGATGGCAATGCCAAGCGGCCTGCGCAACTCCGAGCCAACGCCGTGGCCCAGCGCCAGCGGCAGCCCGCCAAACAAGGCCGCCAGCGTGGTCATCATGATCGGGCGGAAGCGCAGCAGGCAGGCCTGATAAATCGCCTCGTCGGGAGCCATGCCCTTGGTGCGCTCGGCGTCCAACGCGAAGTCGATCATCAAAATCGCATTCTTTTTCACAATGCCAATCAGCAAAATAATTCCGATCAACGCAATCACGCTGAACTCGATGTGAAAGAGCAGCAGGGCAAGAATTGCGCCGATCCCGGCGGAGGGCAGCGTGGTCAAAATCGTAATGGGATGGATGTAGCTCTCATACAAAATTCCCAGCACCACATACACAGCCAGCAGCGCGGCCAGGATCAAGTACGGCTCGCTGGCCAGTGAGGTTTGAAAGGCCTGCGCCGTGCCTTGAAATCCCACGTGGATGCCAGAGGGCACGTGCATGTCGGCCTCGGCGCGCGTGATGGCGTCCACGGCCTGTCCGAGCGAAACGCCCGGCGCAAGGTTGAAGGAGAGCGTGATCGCCGGAAACTGCCCTTGATGGTTGACCTGCAAAGAGGTGCGCAGGCTCTCAAAGTGCGCGATGGAACTCAGCGGCACTTCGGTCCCATTCGTGGACTTCACATAAATGTTGTGCAGCGCATCTGGGTTGCGCTGAAACTCTGGCGCGACCTCCAACACCACGTGATATTGGTTCATCTGCGTGTCGATGGTGGAGACCTGTCGCTGACCAAAGGCATCGTAGAGCGTGTTGTCGATGACCTGCGTAGTGATGCCGAGGCGCGAGGCTGTGTCGCGGTCGATGACCAGTTGCGTCTCCAGCCCTTGATTTTGCTGGTCGGTGGAGACATCGCGCAGTTCCGGCAATTGCGAAAAGCGTTGTTGCAATCGCGGTGCCCAGGTCAGCAGTTCGTGCAGGTCTTGATCCTCCAGCGTGTATTGATACTGCGCATCGCTGATGCGTCCGCCAACGCTGACGTCCTGCGCCGCCTGCATAAATAGGTTCGCGCCGGGGATGTGCAGCAACTTGCCGCGCAGACGGTTGATGATCTGGTCGGCGCTGGCGTGGCGCTCCCCCATCGGCTTCAGCGTAATGAACATGCGCCCGGTGTTCATGGTGTTGCCGTTGCCGCCAATGAAGCTGACCACGCTGAAGACTCCCGGATCCTTCATCACGATGGAAGTAAATTCGCGCTGCTTGATGCGCATGGCGTCAAAAGAAATATCCTGATCGGCGCGAATCACGCCCATGATGCGCCCGGTGTCCTGCTGCGGAAAAAATCCCTTGGGAATGATGATGAACAAGTAGACGTTGACC
>JAJZCX010000084.1 GCA_021851625.1 Acidobacteriota bacterium
GATGGGCGACTGCGAACAGAAAAAGCTCGGGTTGGCGTGCAGGTATTTGTCATTTTTTCTTTGCCTGCTAGCCTAGAGACATGACCACGGCTTGGCAGAACAACGACGACAAGGATGGCCTGCGCAGCGCGCCAGAGATTCTGCCCCCGGAGGGATATGCGGCCCAGCATACCTACGCGCCTGCGCCGCAGGAGCCGGAACCGGACGCTGGCGGCTCGCGCCTGTTGCTGGGTTGGCGCTACGCTCCGGCAACATACATTCTGATTGGCATCAACATCGCGGTGTATCTCGGCATGGTCTTCGGCGGCGTCTCGCCGTGGGCACCCACTGCGGAGCAGATCATGCGCTGGGGAGCCAGCCGCGGCGTCAATGAAGTTCTGTTCGGCGAATGGTGGCGGCTACTCTCAGCCACGTTTGTGCACGTCGGCATCATTCATCTGGGCACGAACATGTGGTGCTTGTGGAATCTGGGCCTGTTGGGGGAGCCGCTGCTGGGCGTCTTTGGCGTCTTCAGCGTCTACGTGCTCACCGGCGTGGCCGGCAACCTACTCAGCTCCGCGGTTAGCCCCGGCATTGTGGGCGCGGGAGCCTCCGGCGCGGTCTTTGGTATTGCGGGGGTTTTGATTCTGCTGCTGAACGGGCCACATCTGCCCTTTCCGCGCGAGGAGTTGCGCCGCCTGCGCCGCAGCGTGATCTACTTTGCGCTGATCAATCTGGCCATTGGGGGCGCGACGCTGCTCTACTCCGGCGGCATCAAAATCGACAACATGGCCCACCTCGGCGGATTCTTCTCTGGCATGGCGCTGGGCGTACCGCTGGCTCCCATATTAGGAACGGGCCGCCAACGCTATCGGCAACGTCAGCGCGTGGTCTTCGCCGTTTTGGCGCTGATCCTGTTACTCTTTGCCAACGCCATGGCCCATTACTGGAAGCCATTGATGCAGGCTTGGGCCGCAGGCCATCCCGGCGACCTGTAACTCTGCTTTCCTGCGCTGCACTCCGTCCATGGACAGGTATGCCTACTCCTCAGGTTGGTCATTCCGAGCCAACGGAGTGAGCCGAGGAATCTGTAATGGTTGGGATAATCATTCCTTCCCCCTCAAGGGGGAGTCATTCTGAGGAGCATAGCGACGAAGAATCCAGAGAGGGATGGCTGCGTCGATGCAGCGGGGATTCTCTGGATTCTTCGCTTCGCTCAGAATGACCACCGCTGGGCAGCGACAAGCATCCACCACAAACACCTTGTCATTCCGAGCAAACGAAGTGAGCCGAGGAATCTGCGGTTCGCAAAACAATGGGAATTTCGTCGCTTAAGCCGTGGCGGCGAACTTACGCACCATAGCCAGCAACAGCTTGCGATCGCTGTCATTCAAGTTGGAAGAGTAGCGCCGAATCTGGATCAAAAAGCGCAGTTCTTCGTCGCTCAAATCGTGTGGCTGCATCTGGTGTTGCATGGTGTCCTCGGCAAAAAAACTGGCGAGCGACATTTCCAGCGCGTCGGCAATCTTGTGCAAGGTATCCAGCGAGGGCACCGTGTGGCCATTCTCCACACGCGACAAGTAGCAGCGCAACAAGCCCGTGCGTTTTTCAATGTCGCCCTGCGATAGCCCCTTCTGTAACCGATGGCCGCGAATGACGCTGCCAATTTTCAGCGGACTGATGCTCATGGTTTGTATCTCCAAGGTAGAAAAGTGGTGCAAAGGGAAACCGGGTACTGCTTGTACTGCTCTGTCATTACTGATGTAGTAAACACGTCTTTTGCATTCTTGGCAAGGGGTATTTTTCCACCTACAGTGGCATTTACAGGCAGAGCTATCGATGCGCTTTAGTGTTGTGCGCTGGGTTGGGAGGGCTGGACTGCATGTTTGTGCGAGAAGTGGTGCACGATGTCCGGCCAGAACTCCACCACGATGGCTCCCATGGCACCCTCGATGGTGTCAAAGGTTGCGCGCTCCAAGGTCAGCCCCACGCCTCTGTCTTGCTGAGGGTAGTAGAGATTCGACAGACCGCCCGCCGCTAGATTGCCCGCCACGTTGGCATAATTCGGCCCCCAAGTTCCATTGTCATTTTTCGTGATGAACTCGGTGGAGATGGCGTAAAAAGTGCGCCCGAAAATGCTGCCCTTGCCTCTACGAAAGTAGCGCGGGTCTTCGCGCAGCAGCACGGGGAAGACTGCGCTGCCGAGAATGATGCCGTCAAATGTGTCGGCGTAGGACGCGCCGATGCGCTTGCCGTAGCCCTGCATGCCCTGCCCATAGCCTTTGAACTCATCGGTCGCCTGCTCGTAGCCTGCGTCCAAACCGGAGGCGAGAAACATAACCGGATCAAAGGCATTCGCAAAGGCCAGTTGGAATTTTTGTCCGGGCGAAAGCACAACGTCGTTGGCATAGAACGAGGTGTAGAAGTTGGGAATCACGCCAAGAATGCGCTGGTGTTCTTCCTGGTGAACCTGCTGCTCCGCCTGCTCGTATTGGGAAGAGGAATGCGCCGGCTGCGGGGCTGCGGGCGGTTCCGCTGGCGCGGGGGCATCGGGCAGATGAGCCTGCGCTTGTGTGGAACAAGCGGCCAGCAAGACCATCGACAGCAGACATTTCACCAACCGGGGCAGAGTCACAAAGGGAGAAGACAGGCACTTTCTACGTCGATAGTAGTGCAGACGTGGATGGGTGGGAATTAGTTGCGTGGATACCCGGCGGGGATGCACGCAATCTATGGGGAGTCATCCTTCGCTTCGCGCAAATTGACAGGGAGGAGGATGCGCGCACGTCTACCGCTGTTCGATCGGCGTGTAGGGAGCCGGATATTCCGGGCCGATGTACTCGGCGCGCGGGCGGATCAGGCGGTTGTCATCCAACTGCTCGATGATGTGTGCAGCCCAGCCAGCGATGCGGCTGACGGCAAAGATCGGCGTGAACAGATCCACGTCAATGCCCAGCGTGGTGTACATCGAGGCGGAGTAGAAGTCCACGTTGGCGTTTAGCTTCTTTTCCTCTTTGATGTAGACCTCAATCTTGCGCGACATCTCAAACCATTTGGAGTTGCCGCTGGCCTTGCACAGGTCCTCGGACATGCGGCGCAGGTGCGTGGCGCGCGGGTCTTCCGTGTGATAGACGCGATGGCCAAAGCCGGAGACCTTTTTCTTGTCGGCCAGCATCTGGCGCACGTACTCCACGGGATCGGCTCCAGCCTTGTCGATGGCAAACAGGATGCGCATAACGGCCTCGTTAGCTCCGCCGTGCAGCGGGCCTTTCAGCGCGCCGATGGCTCCAGTGACAGCGGAGTGCGCGTCGGAGAGCGTAGCGGCGATGACGCGCGCGGCAAATGTTGAGGCATTCAGTTCGTGATCGGCGTGCAGGATCAGCGCCGTGTCAAAGGCCTTTTCTGCAGTGGGCGAGGGCTTCTCGCCGGTGAGCATCCACAGAAAGTTGCCCGCGTGCGACAGGGTTGGATCGGCGGCCACGACAGGCTTGCCTTTGCGGATGCGGTCATAGCAGGCGACGATGAGCGCAATCTGCGCCGTCAGCCGGTAGCTTTTGCGAACATTGGCGTCGTGGTCGTTGTTCTTTTCGTCGGCGTCGTAGAAGCTGAGCGCGGAGACGGCCGTGCGCAGTACCTCCATCGGCGTGCCATTTTTGGGCAGCGATTCCAGCAGGCGCAGCACTTCGGGCGGCAATGTGCGCGCCGCGGCCAGATTCTTGCGGAAATCCGCCAGTTGCGCCACAGTGGGCAGCGCGCCGAACCAGAGCAGATAGGCAGTCTCTTCAAAGCTGGAGCGTTGGGCCAGTTCGTGAATGTCGATGCCGCGATAGGCCAACACGCCAGCATCGCCGTCAATCCAGCAAATGCCAGAGTTGGCTGCAACAATTCCTTCCAGTCCCCGCGCTGCCACTGCTGTTGTCATCGTTCCTCTGCCCCCATCAGGCCGCCCTGCGGCGTTCCCAGTCAATATCGCCAACATTTTGTTATAACGCAGCCGACGCAGGCCGCGCCAGCGGTGGCGCAGAATATTTCCGCAAAATATTTCTCGGTGGGGCCACTGAGGGCACTCGCGCAGCGCTTTTTCTCGACATCCCCGCACGGGGAAGTGGTATCGTCCATAGGAACGGTTGTGGGCAAACTTTTTGCACCGGTTTCTCCCACGGTGTTGCCTACGGAGCCGTCGATTCCATTCTGGAAGAATCGAAAGGAGCTTTTGCCATGGCGGACGATATCTACGAGGAACGCACCCAACCTGGATTGCCCCTATTGGTGCTGACGGTGGCACTGGTGGCCGCATTGGCTGCGCTGATTTGGAGCTTCACCCTCACCCGCAGGTTGAGCAGTGCTGAGACGCAACTGCAAACCGAGCAGCAAGAGAACCAACGACAGAGCGAGGAGTTGGCAGCGACGGATCGCCGACTGCGTGCCACCAGCGAGGAGTTCGGCGACAAACTGGGCATCACGCAGCGGCAGATTGAAGACCGCGCTCAAGAGATTCTGCGCCAACAGCAGACCGCAACCAAACAACTAGCTCAACAAGAGGCCGAAACACGCCAACAGGTTGGCGCGGTCACCAACGCGCTCTCTGGCGTGCAGACGGATGTGGGCGGCGTGAAGACGGATGTGGCCAACACCAAAACCGAACTGGCCAGCACCGAACAGCAGTTGCAACGCACCATTGGCGACTTGGGCGTGCAGAGCGGCTTGATCGCGACGAATCAAAAAGAGTTGGAAATGCTCAAGCACTCTGGCGACCGCAATTACTACAGCTTTCATCTGCTGAAAAATGCCCGTCCAGAGGCCGTTGGCACCATCAAACTGCAACTGCACAAGGCGGACATGAAGCACGAACGCTACACGATGGAAGTGCTCTCCGACGACAAGAAAATCGAAAAGAAGGATCGCAGCTTGGACGAGCCGGTGCAGTTTTACAGCGGCAAACAGCCCATGCTGTATGAGATCGTCGTCAACAGCATTGGCAAAAACTTTGTAGATGGCTATCTGGCCACGCCCAAAGATGCGCCCCAACCGACCGTGATTCCGTAGGCGGACGCAGCGGCGGCGCTTGCTTGCATTCCCTGCGATCAGTTTTGCGCGGAATGCAGCACGTGTTTTTATTGCACTTTGTCCTTCCGAGCGAAGGCAGTGAGTCGAGGAATCTGTGGCGGATTGGCGCAGTAGAACGAACCGCAGATTCCTCCGCTGCGTCCGCTGACGCGGACTCCGGTCGGAATGACAAATCCCTTTTGTATATGTTTCCTTCTTAACCTCAACATGCGTCCTTCCACAGCGAAAAGCACTTGCCGCATCCACTTTGTCCTTCCGAACGAAGGCAGTGAGTCGAGGAATCTGCGGTGGATTCATCAAGACGTATCTGTCTGGAAATCAGCCGCCTTCAGCAGAAAAAATAATCCCTTCCCTCGATCACCAAACCCAATTCCGCGCGTCTAATCCGGTACTGGAGTCTCGCGGGTCGCGCCCGCAGTCTCAAATTTTGCAGAGTAAGGCAGGATATGCGCGTGTCTCAGTACAAAGGAAAAGTGAAGTGGTTCAACAACTCCAAGGGATTCGGGTTCATCGGTCGTGAGGATGGCCCCGACGTCTTCGTTCACTACAGCGCAATTCAGTCGGATGGCTACAAAAGCCTGAAAGAAGGCGACGATGTGGAGTTCGACATCGTGCAGGGAGATAAAGGCCCGCAGGCAGACTCTGTGCTGCGCGCCGCAGCGGCGCTATAAACGTAGCGCCGCACAGACTCCCCATTCTTGGGTCCACCGTCCCGCAAATGTGCCTGTTATGCGGGTTTGGAGGGGGCGTGTCTGTATCCGTGCGCGTCAGGCTAAAAACGCGCTAAAATTCTGGCACTATGAACACCCACACTCCCCCGGTTTCCAACGCTTCCATTCCCGAATTGGAGCCAGCCGAGACCCCCGGCTTTTTCCGCCGCAATCGCTGGACGATTTTGACGCTGCTGGCCGCCGCCATTATTTCCGCCGCAGGCATGGTCGTCTGGTATGGCCACATGGGCACGCTCAAGCCTGTAGCCACAGGCACCATCCTGCGTATGAGCACCTTCCCCATGCACGCCAGCACCGAAGACAACGGCGGGCCAGGTATGCCTGGCCAGGCGCTGAATCAGGATCAGTTGCTGATTCTGGCGCAGGTGCGCGTCACCAATGTGTCCAAGGCCCCGATCACAATCTTTGACCTCAACGGACTGCTGTTGCAAGGACAAGTGCAGACCACCAGCCTAGGCGCAAACGAGACGGATATTCACCGACTCTTTCAGGCCTTCCCAGCCTTGGCTCCCATGGATGCGCCGCCGCTGGAGCGCAAGACAACCATCGCGCCAGGGCAATCCGCCGAGGGGCTGATTGTGTTCAATTATGGGCTGACGCCCCAGCAATGGCAGCAGCGCCAGGGCTTCGAGATGCGCATCAGCTTCGAACTGGGGCCAACGCTGGTCCTGAAGCCGTAGTAGCCAAGGGGCTACCCTGCTTCACGGTGCGCACTGCGCCCACAGATTCCTCGTCTCACTGCGTTCGCTGGGAAGTACCACGTGCATATGGTGCGGAATGTTCCGCCAAGAAATGCGTCATTCTGAGGAGCAACGCGACGAAGAATCCAGAGAGTGCTCTTTTGGCGAGTACATTAGTTTCCTTGCCGAGGTCGTCTGGATTTTTCACTTGCGATGGCTGCTCAGAATGACGAGCGTTGCTACCGCGAACTGCGACCCAGCAGGCGTGCGTAGAGTAGCAAGCCAATCATGCTCTTGCCGTCCAAAATCTTGTTGCTCTCGATCCAGCGCAGCGCTGTGGAAAGCGGCACCATCTTGCACTCAATGAACTCAT
>JAJZCX010000085.1 GCA_021851625.1 Acidobacteriota bacterium
AATGTTGCTCTTAGGCGACGGGGTGCACGCAGGGTAACTACTTTGCCAGACATTCGCCCCCGATGCAGGATCGAGACGCACCCCGCAACTTGCGCGCGGGCAAATCCAGAAAAATGTCCTTGTTTTTCTTTATCTTGCAGTTGTTTTCCGTCCAGTCCGCTTTGTTGCGGACTGGGAAGCTTTGCCGCGACGGTTGGAGCGGGCAGTGGTGCGCGTCGTGACTGCCTTCTTCGCGGACTTCTTTTTCGGCGTGGAGCTTCGGGAAGGTTTGCCAACCTTGGCTACCTTGCTCTTCGTCCGCTTGGCTGCAACTTTCTTCGCGCCGCGGCCTTTTCCATGGCTCACCGCAGTCGACTTTTTGCCAGTAGTCTTTTTGGCCGCAGCCTTCTTCTTTGCTGGAGCCTTCTGCTTGGCCCCCGCGGCGCGCACGGCTGCCACTTTGGCTACCAACGGACGCTTCCAATCTTCCAGCGTTACAGAGTTGGCCGTCTTGCGCAGCCGCTCAATGTCATAGAGGGAGCGCGTCTCCTCATCAAACACATGGACAACAAAATCCACGTAGTCGAGCAGGATCCACTTGGCCGTGCGGTAGCCTTCCACGGAGTTGGCATACATGCCAAATTCGCGCTTCAGGCGCAGTTCCACTTCGTCGGCAATCGCCTGCACCTGGCGGGGATTCGTGCCGCTGCAAATCAAAAACGCATCGGTGAAGGCGGACTCCGCCGGATCCAGTTCGAGGATGCGGGCGTTCAGAGCTTTTTTCTCTTCGCAGGCAGCGTACGCAGCCAGCACAAGATTGCGGGTCGTTGATGAAATGGACATGCGGGTGGGGCAATCTCCTTGATTCTCTCTTTATCGTACCGGGTTCACAGGGCCCGTGCCAGTATATCCGTGGCGATATGTGGTGCGCTTCGTCTCTGTTGGCATTGTCTCAACGCTGCATGTAGGAAATTTTCATCCGCATCCACATCACGGGTAAGATGATTTTCATGCTGATCCTGGCCTCTTCCTCCCCCCGCCGCCGGGAACTGCTTACCCAGGCGGGCTTTTCATTCCGCGTCCTCTCGCTGCCGGTCAAAGAAGACCGACACGCTGGAGAGGACCCTGTGCTCTACACACAACGCCTTGCGCGCGCCAAGGCAGAGGCGGTTTTTCACGCCGAAAGCTCTGCGCAGCGCGTGCAATCCATCCATGCCGCGGACCCCCTGCTGGTACTTGGCGCAGACACGGTCGTCGTCTGTGATGATCAGGTGCTCGGCAAGCCCGCCGATCCACAGGAGGCGCTGCGTATGTTGCAGTTGCTCTCTGGACGCACGCACCAAGTGGTCACAGGCATCTGTGTCGTCTCCACTGCGGGCACCGATGTCGCCGTGGAAACCACCTCCGTCACACTGCACACGCTCTCCGAGCAGGAGATTCGCGACTACATCTCCACAGGCGAGCCGGTGGACAAGGCCGGAGCCTACGCCATTCAAGGCCGCGCCGGACGCTGGGTGCCTCGTATCAATGGCTGCTACTTCAATGTCGTCGGCCTGCCGTTGGCGCTGACCCAAAACCTGTTGGAGGGGATGCGGGCCAAGCTGACCGCAGAGCAAACCGGGCGCTGACGCAAAGATCGCACGGGATTGATCGAGATGCAATCCATTGATATGAATTGGCTTGACGCAATGTAATCCCTGCGAACTGTTGTGGATTTACCACATTGCGCCCGTGCAATTCTCCGGTAGGATTTCTAGGGAAGTTTCCGCACGACCTTGGGAGTATCGTCTGGCGCGCAGGCTGCAATTCGAACAGACCTTGGCCGCAGCCGTGGAGTTCTGCGGTGTCGGCATCCATAGCGGCGCACCGGTGGAGATGCGCCTGATGCCTGCGCCAGGGGGTGCAGGCATTCTCTTCCGCCGCACCGACCTCGACAACTTTGAGATTCCCGCCACGGGCCGCAACGTGGCCAAGGTCAGCTACGCGACCAGCCTGATGCGCCAAGGCGTCTTGATCTCGACCACCGAGCACCTGCTCTCCGCACTGATCGGCGTCGGCATCGACAACGTGATCGTGGAGTTGAACAACCTCGAACTGCCAATCCTCGACGGCAGCGCGCTGCCGTACATAACAGCTTTCCGATCGGTGGGACTGGTGCAGCAGCGCCGCCGCCGCGAATATCTGCGCGTGCGCAAGGCCATCGAGGTACGTGAGGGCAGCAAATTCATCGGCATCTATCCCGGCGAGGGCTACAGCATTACTTACGCGATTGATTTCCCCACGCCCATCGGGCAGCAATCGCTGGCGCTGGATTTGGACACGGGAGCCTACGCAGCAGAGATTGCCGCTGCGCGCACCTTTGGCTTTCGCGAGGATGAGCAGGCCCTGCGCGACATGGGACTGATTCGCGGCGCGTCGGAGGAGAACGCTATTATTCTGACGCGCACGGGCGTGGTCAACGGGCCACTGCGTTTTGCGGATGAGTTTGTCCGCCACAAGGTGCTCGATCTCATCGGCGACTTGGCGCTGGCCGGGCATCAGATCCAAGGGCGCGTGGTAGCGGAACGCGCCGGACACGCCATGCACACGGCACTGGTGGCACGTCTGCTCAGCGACCGTTCGGCGTGGGAGCTTGCGCACTTACCCGCCACGAGCGCCACGCCAGAAAGACAGCAAGCCGCTGTAGCCCTCAGCGCGTGATGTCCACTCGCGCAACACAAACACACAATCCCCAGCCATCTCAGACGGTCTCGCGCTCTGTCGCGCTGCTCGGCCTTGGCTCCAACCTGGGCGATCGCTGGGAGCATCTGCGCGCCGCCGTGCGTGCCTTGCAAGCGCTGGGTGAGGTGCTCGCTCTCTCCAGCGTGTATGCAACCGCGCCGGTGGGCATGGAGGAGCAGCCTGCGTTTTTGAATGCGGCGCTCACGCTGCGCACCGCGCTTGCGCCCGAAAAGTTGCTGCAAGCGATGCTGGAGGTTGAACGTGGTCTGGGCCGTGTGCGTGGGCAAGAGGGAAGCGGGCAGCCACGCGGCGGGCCGCGCACGCTGGACTTGGACCTGCTTTTGTACGACGCAGCGATTCTCTCCACGCCGCAACTGACACTGCCGCATCCAGAACTGCATCGACGGCGCTTTGTTCTCGCGCCCGCAGCGGAGATCGCTGCCGACCTTGTGCATCCCGTGCTGGGCCGCACGCTGGCACAGTTGCTGGATGCACTCGAGGACACGGGCAGCAATCGCATCGTCGCCGTGCAGCGGCTGGGTTCGCTGCACGCAGCGCAACCCAGCGCGTAACCAGCACACAACGCGGATTCGATACACTACGGCCTATGCAGCGCACTGTTCGTTTCACGTCCCCCGTCCGCTTCCGCTTTCGCTCTCTGCTGCACAAATATCGGTACGCAACGGCCTGCCTCGCGCTGAGCGTGCTGTGCATGCTCGCGGCTCCAACCTTGCACAAGGTGCAGGCGCAAACAGGGCAAGCTGCGGTTCCGGCACAAGCGGAGATTGGCCCCATGTCTGCGTTGGATTGGACGCTGGATTCGACCACGGACGACCTCATTCTTGCGCACTTGAATGCCGCGATTCATTTTCATCGCAGTGCCACATCGTTTCAGCAAAAGGCTGGGGAGCCGAGCGACGCGCTCTATCGCGACCAAGAGGAGGCATTGGCGGCACAGATCACGCAATTTGCCTTCGACTCCGCCAAGGCCGAGGCCCCCTTGCTCAACGCGGAACAGGCTCAAGCCGCGAACAACAACCCAGCCAGCAGCAGTACAGCCGGCGCGCAGCAGCAGCATTTGCAGGCTATGCAGACAACGACGGCGGCCAAGATCGCGCAGTTACAAAATGCGATAGCGACGACGGAGCGGCAAATGGCTACGGCCAATGGCGCGCACTTGCAGAACTTGGCGGCGCAGCACGATAGCCTGCGCGGCCAACTGGATTTGGAGCAGGCGATGCAGCAAGTGCTTGAACGCTTCAGCGCCATGAACAAAGCTGAAGCTTCGAGCACCTCCAAACTGAGCACAGAAATTGCGCACTTGGAACTCTCCGCGCCGGTGACCACGCCTGCTGCCGACAGCGTGCCCTCCAAGTCCGGCAAAAGCCCGGCATTTTCCGGCCAATCCATCCACAACGCCGAGCAGGCTGGCGTGCTTGGCCAAGCGGAGACACTCTTTGCACAATTGAACAGCCTGCACCAGATGAATCTGTGGGTCGCGGAGAATGATCGCCTCCGCGCGCACGCAGTGGCGCTGCACGATCCGCTGGTCTCTCTACTGCGCAGAACGCTGCAAGCGGGCAATGTTTTGACGCAGCGTTCCGCGACGGCTCCAACTTCGTCAGCCACGGGCAACAAAGGTCCGGCGACCAACACCGCACCGACACAGCCCGCGCCCACGCTAGCGGATTACGAACGCCTCACTGCACAATTTCGACAACTCTCTTCTGCATCGATGCCGCTGGCGCAGGAGTTGTTGCTGCTGGACCAAAGCCATGCCAATCTTTTGCAGTGGCGCGACGCCATCGACAGCGAATATGACCGGCTCTTTCGCGCATTGCTGCTGCGCGTATTGGAGATGGCTCTTGGCATCGGGCTGATTCTGTTGCTGAGTGAAATCTGGCGGCGCACCTCCATCCGCTACGTACGCGATATGCGCCGTCGTAGACAGTTGCTGATTCTGCGCCGCTTTGTCACCAGCTTCTGCATGGGTGTGGTGTTGATTTTGGGCTTCGTCTCGCAGTTCAGTTCCCTGGCAACCTTTGCGGGCTTCATTACGGCAGGCATTGCCGTCGGCCTGCAAACCGTTCTGCTCTCTGTAGCTGCGTATTTCTTCATCGTGGGCCGTTACGGCGTGCGCGTGGGCGACCGCATCAGTGTCGCCGGCGTCACTGGCGACGTGATGGACATCAGCTTGGTGCGCTTGTATGTGATGGAGTTGGCCGGCACGGGCATCGATCTGTATCCCACCGGGCGCGTGGCCGTGTTTTCCAACGCGGTTTTGTTCCAAGCCACCACGCCGCTCTACAAGCAGATCCCCGGCACGGAGTATGGCTGGCGCGAGGTGGCGGCCAAGCTGAAAGAAGAGGCCGATTACAAAGGCACTGCGGAGAAGATCACCGCGTTGGTTACCGAGCAATACAAGCAGTATGAGCCTGAAATCGCGCGTCAGCACGGCAGCTTGGAACTGCATTGGGAGATCGAAGCCGAGCGGCCCAAGATTGAATCGCGTTTGCAGTTTGTCGAAGGCGGCTTGGAGTTCAAGGTGCGCTATCCAGTGCTCCTACGCCGCGCCGCGGAGACCGATGAGGCCGTCACGCGGGCGCTGGTGGATCTGAGTCAACACGACGAAGCCGTCAAAGCTGCCCTAGCCGAGCCACCGCTGCTGCGCACGGCAGTGAAGGTATAGCGCATTTTCGGTCAGAGTCTTCACGGTAGGGAAGAGTCATGGTACTGACCTTCCCCCACTCAAGCCAAAAACGGCTTGAGTGGGGCACCCAAAATCTAGTGCACTGGATATGAAAACGCTACTACCGCGCGATGATAGGCACTTCGCGCAGCCATCCATAGAGTGGGAACTGTTCGGCCAACTCCAAAACATCCGCGCGCGTGCGGGCCAGCCACTGCGCATTCGTGCGATGATCCAGTGCCTGCGCGATCCAGCGGCCAATGATGCGCATCTCCGGCTCGCGCATGCCGCGCGTGGTCAGTGCTGGCGTGCCGATGCGGATGCCGCTCGGCTTCAGCGGTGGATTGCTGTCAAAGGGAATCGCGTTCTTGTTCACGGTGATGCCCGCCTCGCCGAGCGCATGCTCCGCTTCACTGCCCAACATGCCTTTGGCGAAGACATCGACCAGCATCAGGTGCGTGTCCGTGCCGCCAGAGATGATGCGGAAGCCTTCGGCCTTCAGCGTTTCCGCCAGAACGCGCGCGTTGGACACCACTTGCGCTGCGTAGTCCTTGAACTCCGGCTGCAAAGCCTCTTGGAAGGCCACGGCCTTGGCCGCCATGATGTGCACCAGCGGCCCGCCTTGCTGGCCGGGAAAGACGCACTTGTCCACGGCGGCGGCAAACTCCTGCTGGCAGAGCACCAAACCAGAGCGCGGCCCGCGCAGCGTTTTATGCGTGGTCGTGGTCACGATGTGCGCGTGCGGCACCGGCGAAGGATGCACGCCGCCAGCCACCAGGCCGGAGATGTGCGCCATATCCACCACGAAATAGGCACCCACCTTGTCGGCGATGTCGCGCATCCGCGGAAAGTCCAGCGTGCGCGCATAGGCGCTGCCGCCGCCGATGATCATGCGGGGCTTCTCGCGCAGAGCAATCGATTCCAACTCGTCGTAGTCGATGGTCTCGGTGTCTTTGCGCACACCATAGCTGACCACGCGGTACAGCTTGCCAGAAAAATTCAGCTTGTGCCCATGCGTCAGATGGCCGCCGTGGGCCAAGTCGAGACCGAGTATCGTGTCGCCGGGTGACAAAATCGCCGCATAGGCTGAGGCGTTGGCCTGCGAGCCGGAGTGCGGCTGCACGTTGGCATGGTCAGAGCCAAAGATCTGCTTGGCGCGATCACGCGCCAGCGTCTCCACGATGTCGCTGAACTCGCAGCCGCCGTAGTAGCGCTTGCCGGGGTAACCCTCGGCATACTTGTTGGTGAAGACGGAACCAGCGGCCTCCAGTACAGCCTGGCTCACAAAATTTTCCGAGGCGATCATCTCCAGCCCTTCGTGCTGGCGATGTACCTCCTGCTGAATGGCGGCGT
>JAJZCX010000086.1 GCA_021851625.1 Acidobacteriota bacterium
AGACATCTTGCGGCGGATGCGGTCGTGAATGCGATTGCGCGCCTCGTTGCGTTGCACTTGCGAAATCATTTGCCAATCCTCTCTTCCTAACGGCGGAGACGCCCTGCATCCCCGTTCGGGTCTATCTTGTTTCGGCAGATGCGCGCATCCGCACGCATCGCACGCTTACTTGGAGCCGGTCTTGCCAGCCTTCTTCTTCAGCTTCTCATCGCTGTAGCGCACGCCCTTGTTCTTGTATGGATCGGGCTTGCGCAGCGAGCGCATGTCGGCGCAAACCTGGCCAACCTTTTGGCGATCGACGCCGCTCACCGTCAGGTGCGTCTGCTTGGGGTCAATGGCCACGCTGATGCCCGTCGGCAGCACCATTTCAATCGGGTGCGAGTAGCCCAGCGTAAAGACCACCGTGTTCTTGCCCTTCAACTCCACGCGGTAACCGATGCCCACCACGTCGAGTTCCTTCTTCCATCCATCCGTAACGCCGACGACGGCGTTCGAAACCAGCGCGCGCGCCAGACCATGCACGGCGGCCTGGGAATCACTCTGCCGCACTGCGTGCAGATGGCCATCTTTTTCTTCCAGCTTGATGCCACCGGGCAGCAATGCGGAGGTCTTGCCCTTGGGGCCTTCGACCAGAACAGTATTGCCCTGCACGGTGTACTTGACACCCTTGGGCAGTGCAATCGGCTTCTTTCCAATTCGCGACATTGTGTCTCTCTTTTATTGGCTTGCGAGTCCCGCTGCGTTGCAGAAACCGCCGCGTTCCACTGCATCCAGGGGCTGCACTCGCAGCCGATCGTACCCGAAAAACAAAACTTCTTTTGAAAACTTGCTTCGAAAAACTTTGCCGAAAACTTTCTTTACCAAATCTCGCAGAGCAGCTCGCCGCCCACACCTTCTCGGCGCGCCTGACGACCCGTCATCACGCCCTTCGGCGTGGTCAGAATGTTGATGCCCAATCCACCCTGCACGCGCTTGATCTCATCGCGGCCCACATAGACGCGGCAGCCGGGGCGCGAGACGCGCGCCAAGTCCCGGATCACCGAGCCGTGCTGCGGATCGTACTTCAAGTACACGCGCAGAAACTTTCTGCCATTCTCTTCCGTGCTCTTGTAGTTGCTGATGTAGCCCTCTTCCTTCAGAATGCGGGCAATCTCCGCCTTCAGCTTGGAGGCGGGGACATCGAGCTTGGCGTGCCGCGCGCGGATAGCGTTGCGGATGCGCGTCAGGAAGTCTGCTACGGGATCAGTCAAATTCATCGTTTCTCCTTCATTCCCCGTTCGCTCCGGCTGGCTGGGCCTGCGGGAGAACCTGCGGGAATGTTTGTGGGCCTTGGCCCGTCCGTGGCGGCCTGCGCCGCCGGTTACAAAACTTGAACTGCGCCTTTACTGGAGCACTACATCCAGCGCAAGCGCATCGCGCCCGTTACCAGGAGCTTTTCACGACGCCGGGAATCTCACCCTTCAGCGCCAAGGCGCGGAAGCACAAGCGGCAGATGCCGAACTTGCGCAGAAACGCGCGCGGGCGTCCGCAGAGGTTGCAGCGGTTGTGCTGCCGCGTGGAAAACTTCGGCTTGCGTTTGTCCTTCACTCGCTTGGCTGTCGTTGACATTCTTCAGTTCCCTCGAATCTATTTCCGATTTCTGCAATTGTTGGCGTTATGCGCCTTGGCGGAAGGGCATGCCGAAGAGTTTCAGCAGCGCCCGCGCCCCGTTATCGTCCTGGGCCGTGGTCACGATGGTGACGTTCATGCCCTTGGTCTTCTCCACGCGCGCATAGTCAATCTCTGGAAAGAGCAACTGGTCGCGCAAACCGAGCGTGAAATTGCCACGCCCGTCAAAGCTCTTCGAACTGACACCGCGGAAGTCGCGCACGCGCGGCAGAGCCGTCGAAATCAAGCGATCCAGAAATTCGTACATCTTCTCACCGCGCAGAGTCACCATGGCGCCAATCGGCATGCCCTCGCGCACCTTGAAGGCCGCGATCGACTTCTTCGACTTGGTCGTCACCGGCTTCTGTCCGGCGATCAACGCCAGATCAGCCACCAGCGGATCCATGATCTTGTTGTTCTGTGTGGCTTCGCCGAGTCCCATGTTCAGGATGATCTTCTCCAAGCGCGGAACGGCCATCGTGTTGGCGAGGCCCAGTTCCTTTTGCAGCGCTGGCTTGATCTCCTTGTTGTACTTTTCCTTCAATCGTGCTGCCATTGTGCTTCCTTCCTATTCTTCCGGTTGCTCACGCTGCCGGAGTGGATGCAGTGCGCGTGCGCTCCGCTCTCCGTGTACCGTTCCGTGGCCGGTGTGCCGTTACTTCTGCTTGGTTGCGATCGGCTGGCCGCACTTGCGGCAGACGCGCACCTTGGTGTCGCCTTCGATCTGATAGCCAACGCGCACCGGGCCGCAGCTATTGCAGACCAGCATGACGTTCGAAACCTGGATCGGATTCTCCTGATCGGTTACGCCGCCCTTAATGTTGCGCTGTGGATTGGGGCGCACCGTCTTTTTAACCACCATGACGTGCTCGACCAGCAGGCGTTTCTCCTCGGTCAAGACGCGCAGCACGCGGCCACGCTTGCCCTTGTCCTTGCCTGCGATGACCTCCACGAGATCGTTGCGACGAATCTTCATTCCCGGCATTGCCTCACTCACTCTCTTTGTACGCTGCGCTTGCTTGATTACAGAACTTCCGGCGCCAACGAAACAATCTTCAAAAATTTCTTCTCGCGCAGTTCTCGCGCCACAGGACCAAATACGCGTGTACCCACCGGCTCACCGGCATCGTTGATCAGCACGGCTGCGTTCTGGTCGAAACGGATGTAGGTGCCATCGCGGCGACGATGCTCCTTGCGCGTGCGCACGATGACCGCCTTGACTACCTTGCCCTTTTTCACCTGACCGTCGGGCGATGCTTCCTTGACCGCTGCCGTCACCACATCGCCCAGGCCAGCCTGGCTGCCGGTCGAGCCGCCCAGCGGCAGAATCATTTGCAATTTGCGCGCGCCGGAGTTGTCTGCAACCACCAGCATCGTTCTCATCTGTACGGCCATTGTCTTCTCCTGAATCTCTTCGCTAGTCTTGCTGCGACTGTGCGCTGCTGATCCTTGTAACTAGGAAACTAGCTTGCCTTCTCTTCGGCCTGAGCCAGCGAGGAGCGGCGCACGATCTCTTCCAACTGCCAGCGCTTCAACTTGCTCAGCGGACGCGACTCACGAATGCGCACCACGTCGCCCAAGCGCGCCGTGTTCTGCTCGTCGTGGGCATAAAACTTTTTGCTGGAGCGGATGACGCGCTTGTAGCGCGGATGCGCCTTGCTCATCTCCACTTGCACCACAATGGTCTTCTGCATCTTGGTCGAAACTACTTGGCCGACCTTCTCATTGCGATGCTGCTGCGCTGCGGCTGCGTTGTCGGTACTGCTCTTGATATCCGTCATGTCTTAGCGGCTTCCCTTCTTGGCGCTCGGTGTCTTCCTTGCGCCCGCAGACTTTTTCGCCGCTGCTGGCTTGGCCTTGGCGCTGTTCGTGTTTTTCCGAGCGGTCGCTGCCTTCTTCGGCGCGGCGGCCTTGGCTGTTTTGGCAGCGGGCTTGGCGGCCTTGGGGGCCTTCGCGGCCCGTGCCGGCTTGGCTGCATCGGTGGCCGCAGCCGCGTCCTGTGCCGTGGTGATGCCCAACTCGCGCTGGCGCTGCACGGTCTTGATGCGTGCGATGCCCTTCCTCAGTCCACGCAGCTTCTGCACGCCGTCCGTTTGTCCCATGCGCATCTGAAAGCGCAGGCGGAAGAGCTGTTCGGCAGCCTGTTGTCCCTGCTGCACCAGCTCGGCGTCACTCCAACTTACAATCTTTTCAATTTCCATTGCCGTACCCTTCTCTACTCATTTGGCTTGCAGTGCGCCGTACTTACTTGGCCGCCACTGCGCCGTGCTGCGCCCCAGGGCGCGCCACAAACAACGTGCGAATGGGCAGCTTGTGCGAGGCCAAACGCATCGCCTCCCGCGCCATCTCCTGCGTTACACCTTCCATCTCAAACAGCACCTTGCCCGGACGCACAACTGCAACCCAGTGATCGAGCGGGCCTTTGCCGGAACCCATACGGACTTCGGCTGGCTTCTTGGTGATCGGCTTGTCTGGGAACAGACGCAGCCAAATCTTGCCGCCACGCTTGATGAAGCGCGTCATGGCAATACGGCTGGCCTCGATCTGACGGTCGGTCACGTGTCCGTGCTCGAGTGTCTTCAATCCGAAATCCCCAAACGCCAGTTCGGATCCGCGCCAGGCTTTGCCCCGGTTGCGTCCCTTCTGCTGCTTGCGGTACTTCACCTTCTTCGGCATCAACATAGCCAAAATCCTCGTCTTCCCATCCGCCGACCTGCTGCGCCGCGGAGAATGCTGCTTCTACTGCCTATGCCCGCGAGCGAAAATCGCCCGCATCGCTGAAAACTAGAACGCGCCGGTTGCCACCTGCGGCTCACGCTTCTTCTGCTGATAAATCTCGCCGCTGTAAATCCACGTCTTGACGCCGATGATGCCATAGGTGGTGTGCGCCTCAGCAAAACCGTAATCAATATCCGCACGCAGCGTGTGCAGCGGCAAACGTCCCTGCAGATACCACTCCGAGCGGGCAATCTCGTTGCCGTTCAAGCGGCCCGAAACGCGCACCTTGATGCCGCGGCAGCCAAAACGCAGCGCCGAATCCACCGACTTGCGCATGGCGCGACGGAAGCTGACGCGCTTTTCCAGTTGCAGCGCGATGGCCTCTGCCACCAACTGTGCATCCAACTCCGGCTTGTTCACCTCGAGAATGTCGATGAAGACCTCGCGGTTGGTGCGCTTCTGAATCTCAGCCTTGAGCTTGTCAATCTCCGCGCCCTTGCGCCCAATGATGATGCCGGGGCGGGCCGTGCGGATGATGAGACGCAGCTTGTTGCCCGGACGCTCAATCTCCACCGAGCTGATGCCGGCGGCCTTCAACTTTTCGCGCAGTTCGCGCTTCAGTTGCACATCCTCGACCAGCAGGCGGTCATAGCCCTTCTCGACAAACCAGCGCGAGCGCCAGGGCTTGTTGACACCTAAGCGAAATCCATACGGGTGAACTTTTTGACCCATTGCGTTTCCTTCCGTTGCCTACTTGGCGGCCTTTTTGGCCGGGGATTTCTTGGCAGCCGTCTTCTTGGCCGCGGTCTTGCCGGTGGACTTTTTGGCCGCCGTCTTCTTCACAGCCGTCTTCTTGGCCTGTGGCTTGGCTGCAACCGCCGTCTCCGTCTCCGCTGCTTCTGCGGAGGAACCAGCGCGCTTGCGCTCGGCTATAGCGATGACGATGTTGGCCATGCGACGTTGATAGCGGAAGGCACGGCCCATCGGCGCGGGACGAATGCGCTTCATGCGCGGTCCGTCATTGGCCACAGCCTGCTTCACGAACAGGTTGTCCACATCGACATCCAGTCCGCGCTCCTGACTCAGGTAGTTGGCATTTTCCAACGCTGAGCGCAGCACCTTTTCCACCAGGGGCGCAACGCGCTTCTTGGTGAAGGCCACCGTGTGCAGTGCATCCTCTACGCGCAGGCCTTTAATCAGGTCCAGCACCAGCTTCGCCTTTTGTGGCGACACACGCTGGTAGCGCGCTTCTGCCCGAAACTCTTGTGTCTCAAATTGCATCTTCCGCTACGCCTTTCCAGCCGCCTACTTCGGCTTGGCGGTTGTTTCCGCCGCCTTGGCCGAGTGTCCCTTGAAGGTCCGGGTGGCGGCGAATTCGCCCAACTTGTGCCCCACCATGTTCTCCGTCACGTAGACGGGGATGAACTTCTTTCCGTTGTGCACGGCGATGGTGTGTCCCACCATGTCCGGGTGAATCGTGGACCGCCGCGACCAGGTGCGGAGCACCTTCTTGTCGTTGGCCTTATTCATCGTCTCGATCTTCACCATCAGGTGCGTGTCGATGAACGGCCCTTTTTTCGTCGAACGTGCCATTATTTCTCCGTTCCTTCCTGCTGCTTACTTGCTGCGGCGATTGACGATCATCGCATCGGTGCGCTTGTTGTTGCGCGTCTTGTAGCCACGTGTTGGCTGGCCCCACGGCGTCACAGGATGACGTCCGCCAGAGGTTTTGCCTTCGCCGCCGCCATGCGGGTGATCCACCGGGTTCATCGCCACGCCGCGGTTGGTCGGGCGAATGCCCTTCCAACGGTTGCGTCCCGCCTTGCCGATGGAGATGTTTTCATGATCCGTGTTGCCCACTTGGCCCACAGTTGCCATGCAATCCACCAAAACTTTGCGCGTCTCGCCAGAGGGCAGCTTCAACAGTGCGTAGTCGCCTTCCTTGGCCACCAACTGCGCCGAAGAACCCGCCGAGCGTACCATCTGCGCGCCCTTGCCGGGGCGCAACTCCACGTTGTGCACCGTGGTGCCAGCGGGAATGCTGCGCAGTGGCAGCGCGTTGCCCACCAGGATGTCGGCCTCAGGGCCGCTCATGATCGACTGGCCCACCTGCAAGCCAATCGGCTGCAAGATGTAGCGCTTCTCGCCGTCGGCGTAGTGGATCAGCGCAATGCGCGCCGAGCGGTTCGGATCGTATTCGATCGTGGCCACGCGTCCGGCAATTCCGTACTTTTCGCGCTTGAAGTCAATCAGGCGCAGCATCCGTTTGTGTCCGCCGCCATGGTGGCGAATCGTCAGGTCGCCGGAGTTGCGGCGTCCGCCAGTGCGCAGGCGCTTG
>JAJZCX010000087.1 GCA_021851625.1 Acidobacteriota bacterium
TTACCGCCAAATGCGCTGATAAAATATCCCTCCCCGGCGAGCGCGGCTGCCTCACCGGCAATATCCCCGGAAGCAACAATGGACGCCTGGGCATCATACACAGTGGAAGTATCGCCTTGCCATCCGTATGATATTAAATTCGCATTGCCATTTCCATCAAAGGATACGGCAGTGACTATCCTGCTCTCTTGTCCATCTTGTGCAATTGTGGACTGTATCTGTGAAGAATTAACCACCTCCAGCCTATAGTCAAAGCCGCCAAACTGGGTAGATGTAATCCAACTAAATGCAGCTTCATTGTATGGTGATTCCAAATCTAATGAATTTATAACGACATTTGTCGATATTGTTGCATTAATTGTGGATTGGAATTGTTGATATGTTAACCCAATATAATAGATCGATAGGTTGGGTGATTGCGGCGGAAGAATATATGTTGACATGCCCCATCCACACCCACCAGCGGCGGAACAATTACCACCCCCAATAGTTAGGGGAGTGCCTAGCGAATTGGGGAATCCAAATTCAGATGGCCCGGGTAAATCTGTAGCAAGTCCACCATCCATGTATATACCTGCAGTGTCTATTTGTTGCCATGACAAATACCGTAAATCTCCAGCTTTAGGACTCCTCGGCCCTGCACTCAGCGTTGCTGTTCTGCTTTGTACGCTTCCCGTAGCGTTACTTACTGAGACAGAATACGATCCTACATATATGGTGTATGCCTGCGCTTCTACTATTGAAGTCGTGTAACTCGGCCCCGTTGCCCCCGGAATCGTACCGCCGTTGACACTCCATTGATACTGAAGCTGGGGCCCGCCTGTTGCGATTACGCTATACGTAGCTGTACTGCCAATCGGTACTGTCTGGTCGGCAGGCTGCACCACAATTGAAGGTGGAGTGTTGGGAGAATTTTGTGTCGTATTTAATGGTGCCGAACCGCCGCATGAGGATATGGATTCCATAATCAACAATAAAGCTGCTGCAACTATTAATTTAAAATGTAACTGCACATTAATCTCCAGATATATATATCAAAGCTAACCATCCGATCAATCAGCCCACATCGGTACCGATGTGGGCGGGTTGATCGGTAATCACGCACGGAATGCTGGAACTAAAACCGCAGCTTCTCAGCTGCGCCAGCGCAGCGTGACTGGGCCGGAGAGTGGATGCACAAATTTTTCTCCGTGCGCGGCCTGCAAGCGTGCCTGTTTCAGCGCGAAGTACCACTTGGCCGGACGGTCGGCGTCATCAATCAACATGAGCGCCGGATTGTTGCGCAACCCCTGGGCCTGCTGCACCATGGTGATGCGATCCTGCTCCACAAAGCGCGCGCCAAAGAACTTCGCAATCGCGGGCACCAGAGGAACGTTGTAGAAAATATTCCACGCGGCCACCACGTCAATGCGGCTGTGCGTTGCCGTCACCGGCGTCACCGTTGTCAGGCTGCTGAACCATTTGTCGCCGCAGCGGATCGTCTCATAGCGTCGGTTGGGCAGCACAAAATCGATCGTTGTCGTGATCGGCTCGCCATAGACGCCGAGCAGTTTGTACGGAGCGCTGTTGCCAGAGGGCGCGTGCGCCGTCATGCGAAAGCCTTGCGGAATCGGCTCGAATCGCTTTTCTTTTTCGTGGATGCTTTGCTGCGTGCGCCACCACCACGATTGATGCACGAACGGCCCATGCGCTGGATCCATCAGGCCGATGATGCCATGATCGACGTTGCAAGGCAGGTCTGCGACCAAGTGCGCCGTGCGATAGCGCTCGCTGAACTTGGACAGCTTCGGCGGCGCGGGCAGCTTGGCGCTGTCACTCTTGCGGCCTGCGCCGGGCGCAGGCATGTATACCCAGGCATAGCCATCCTGTTCGCGGCAAGGGTAGGCTGTGGCGAAGATGCGGCTGCAATCGAGCGTGTCGTGCTGCGTGAGCGAGGGAATCTGCTGGCACTGGCCGCTGACCGGCGCAAAGCGCCAGCCATGATATTTGCAGGTGACCGACTCGCCATCAAAGCCGCCGCAGGAGAGCGGAATGCCGCGGTGCGGGCAACTATCGCGCAACGCGAAGAGTTCGTCATTTTCTGTGCGCCCCAACAGTAAGGGAACGCCCAGCAGCAGTGCCGTCGCCGTCCGCCTGCCGCGCAATGGTTCGCTGCGCAGGGCCGGGTACCAATCGTCGTAGAGCAATGTTGCGGGCGGCGGCCCGGACTCTTGCACCGTTGCCGTGACCACCGGCAGAGGAACCATCGGCGCGCCTGCATGGGCGACCTGCGCGGGAGGGTCAGCCTCAGCACGATGTTCGGCGCTGAACTGTTGCGCAGCCCGGCGCGACGGAAAGCTGCGCCGAACGCGCTTGCCCGCTAGCATGTAATCGACCTCGTAACTATTGCCCCGCTTGCGAATTCTCATCGCGGCATCCTCATTGCCTCACCCTGCCTGCACCAGTTTGCCATTCAAGAGCCGGTAGCGCTCGCCGCGCCACACAATGCAGTCATCGGCAAAGCTCCAAACCCAGATGAGCAGCGCAATCAAATCGCGCAGCGGCAGCAGCCACAAATGGCGCAGCACGCCACGATCACGCAGCAGGCCCACACCCACCGAGAGCGCCACAGCTACGCGCACCAACAAGAGCAAGCTGAACAGCGCAAGGCTGTCGATGGAACCAGCGTGCGCCAGCACATTCAACAGCGCCCAAGCCAAGCCAAAGGTGACGCCCATGCCCAGATACCCAGCCTTGCGCGCATCGCGCAGATTGCGCGCCCAGCGGAGTTGATGCTCCCAAAACTGGCCGAAGCGATAGGCGGGAACGCTGGTCTCCACCACCTCTCGGCTCAGCACCACGCGATAGCCAGCCTTGGCGATGCGCGCGCCCAGTTCGTAGTCGTCGCCCAGATATTCGGCCAGCGGCTCCAGTCCGCCGATGGCATGGAGCGCTGCGCGTGTTACGGCCAGCGTGGAGCCAAGCCCGAAGTTCAGGCCATTCTCCATCCACCGCGCGACCAACACGCCGGGCATAAAATCCGTGCTGATGCCAAGCGCCTCCAAGCGCGAGCCAAGCGTTGCGTGCGAGCGGCCTCGATACAGGGCCGTCACCATGCCCACGGGTCGGCGGCCAGCGCGTGCGGCGGAAAAACGCTGCATGACATTCCGCAGATAGTGTGGCGAGACGCGAATGTCGCTGTCGTTGATGAGCAGATGATCGTAGCGCGCTTCGGGCAGCATCTGCGCCAGCGTGCTCACCTTGCCGTTGGGGCCAAGCACCTGCGGACACACCAGCAAGCGGATGGAGACGTCGGGAAACTCCGCGCGCAGGCGCTCGATGATGGGTACAGACGCATCTTCCAGACTGCGCACGCCAAAGAGAATCTCATACTCGCCGGAATACTCTTGTCGGCAATGGCTGGCGAAGTCCTTATACATGCCGGGATCGACGCCTTTGAGTGGCTTCAAAATGCTGACGCCGGGATAGGTGGAGGGTTGCGGCGAGCGCTGTGCGCGACCATAGGCGCGCGCAGACCACAAGGCCAACAGGCTGTAAGCCAGGCCAGCGAGCGTGAGAATCGTTGTGGCGTCAGCCACCCAGCGTGCAAGAAGCATCCGCACACATCATAAACCGGATACGCACTCCTGCATGAGATTTTTGCTCGGTTGGAACAGAAAGAATAGGAATGGGCTGTGGTTGTCGGAAAAGCACGCGCGCGCTACTCGTAGCGCAGCGCCTCGATCGGGTCGAGATTGGCCGCCTTCCACGCCGGATAGATGCCAAAGACCAAGCCGATGCCGCAGGAGATGACAAAGGCCGCCAGCACCCAGGCACCGGAGAGCGTCGTCTGAATCGTCGCAATCGCCATGCGCAGCACCAGCGTCAGCAGAGCGCCCACGACGATGCCCAAGATGCCGCCGACCGCGCAGAGCGTTATCGCCTCCACGGTGAATTGCAGCAGGATATTGCGCTTGGTGGCCCCAATGGCCTTGCGCACTCCAATCTCGCGCGTCCGCTCTGTGACGCTGACCAGCATGATGTTCATTACGCCCACGCCGCCGACAATTAGCCCTACGCTGGAGACGGCGAACATGAACAGAAAGAGTCCGCCGGTAATTTGGTTCCAAAGTCGCGTGATGGAATCTGGGCTGAAGATTTCAAAGTCATCCGGCTTGTCTGCGCGCACCTTGCGCATCCGGCGCAGCACCTGCTCCACTTCATCGGAGACAAGCTGCTTGTTCTCCGGCTTGTCGTACTTCACCGTAATCCAGACATCTTTTTGTTCGGGATGAATCTTGTGAAAGGTGCCCAAAGGAAACATGGCGATGTTATCCTCTGGATTCTTTCCTCCGCCAAAGGGAGACTTCTGTTTGCCCAGCACCCCAATTACGGTGAACACGTCGCCATAAACCTGCACCTCTTTACCAATAGGGTCCTCATTGGGAAAGAGTTGCTCGGCAGCATCAGAGCCCAATACCACCACATTCGAGCTGTGCTGCTCCTCATAGTCCGTATAGAAGCGTCCGCTCTTTATATCTAGATCGTTGGTGCGGCGCATATCCTCTGTATTGCCCTGGAGGATGGAGTGCTGTACTTTGCGATCTTTATATTTGATGGAGACATTGCCGAGATTGAGATTGAAGTCTTCATAGCGAATGCCCGGATCCACGGCGACCACATGAGGCAGGTTCTTCATAGCCATTGCCTCTTCATAGGTCAACTGCTTGCGCGCCAGCATCGCCACGGTGGGGCGAACGCCAACAACAGGATAACGGAAGATCCAAAGTAAGTTGGTGCCGTAGGACTCCACCAGCGAGCTGATATTGCGATCTAATCCGTTGATGAAGGAAGAAATCGTGATGACCGTGGTGACGCCGATGACGATGCCCAGAATCGTCAGGCCGCTGCGCAGCCGATTCGTGCGCAGCGTCTCCAACGCCATCCGTACCGCTTCTTTGGAATCCCGCAATCGCATCGTGTCACCTCTATCGCTGTTCGCATGAGAAAACTACTTTCCCATCCGATTTGTCATTCCGAGTGAAGGTTGCGCAGCAACCGCAGCCGAGGAATCTGCGGCACTCTGTACACCGAGAAAGACAACCGCAGATTCCTCGCCTCGCTTCGCTCCACTCGGAATGACAAGGCGCTGCTCTTGCGCACTGTACATACCTGACGTTGAGCGCCTTGCAACATGAAAAATTCTGCCGCTGGCCTTTTATAGTTCCGACCGCAGCGCGACAATGGGATCGAGCAGCGCAGCCTTGCGCGCCGGATAGACCCCGAAGAAAACCCCCACCGCCGTGGCCACAAACAACCCCGCCAATACCGACCACAGCGCAATCGTCGTGGGAAAACCAATCAGCAGCGTGACCACTTTGGCCACGATAATGCCGCCGATCACGCCCATCACGCCGCCCACCAACGCCATGGTGGCCGACTCGATCAGAAATTGCAGCATCACATCTTTGCGCCGCGCGCCCAGCGCCTTGCGAATGCCAATCTCGCGCGTGCGTTCACTCACACTGACCAGCATGATGTTCATAATCACGATGCCACCGATGATGAGCGAGATCGCCGCGATGCCGACAATCACAACAGAAAAGCCGGCCGAGATGCTCTGCCACAGGCCGATGAAGCTCTGATTCGTGTCGATGGAGAAACTGTCCGGCTTACCCACAGCGTCATGGCGACGCACGCGCAGGATCGTGCGCACCTGATCCACCGCGCTCTCCAGCGGCAGGCCCAGCCCCTTGGCCTGGGCGTAGATGGTGACCGTTTGGTCGCCGCCGTAGCTTTGCAAATACGCTGTCAGTGGAATGGCGACAAAGTTGTCCTGGCTCTGGCCCATGGTCTTGCCCTGCCGCTCGGCCACGCCGATTACGGTGTAGGGCTGCCCATCGACAAAGATTTCCTGCCCCAGTGGATCGCCCTGTTGCAGCACGTTGTCCACGATGTCGGTGCCGATCACGGCTACGCGCGCATGATGGCTCTCCTCGGCAGGCGTGAACATGCGTCCCTGCGCAATGTCGATGTTGTACATGGTGGGCATCGTCCAGGTCCAGCCGCGAATGTCCACGCCCGTGGCCGAGTGGTGCCCGTTGACCACGCTGCCCTGCTTGCTCTGCATGGCCCCGGTTGCGGAGCAAGCCGTACACTCAGCGGCGACGGCCTCGTAGTCCTCCAGCTTCAGGTCTTTGCGTTTGGTGTAGCGCAGATACTCCTCGGCGCTAGTCCAAGTGCGGGGAATTTTGCTGGCGGTAAACACATCCGCGCCGTAGCGATAAACCTTGGTGGCGACAAAGGTGTTGGCGCCGTTGATCATGGTGACCACGGCAATCACCGAGGCTACGCCAATCACCACGCCCAGCAGCGTGAGCACGGAGCGCAGCTTGTTCGCCCATAGCGATTGCAGCGCGATCTTCACCGCCTCGCGAAACTCCATCGTGATCTCCCCGCCTCCGCCGTGCTAGCTTCTGTCAGTACTATACGGCGCGGTCGGGGCTGGAGTTCCCTGCCGAAGCTGGCAGCTTCCATTCAAGAAAAGTGGTCTGCCCGTTTGGAGGCTGCGTTATTGCGTAATGACTGCGGTGATCCGCGCGTTGTGCACGATGCCGCTCGCAGTGCCCGTAATCAGAACGCTGGCATAGGTGGGCGCTGTGGGTAGTGTGTTCTTCTGTGT
>JAJZCX010000088.1 GCA_021851625.1 Acidobacteriota bacterium
GGCGCCCAGCAGACGCGCAGCATCCACCGGCGGCACATCCAACTCCGCCATGCGATAGGCTTTTTTGCCCGGCGAGGACTTCTCAAAAATCAGCCCTTCATTCTGGCTGACGTGCTGCGTCACCTTGCGCGGCGTGCCGCAAAAGGGAGCGTGGTTCGCAGCGGAGGTCGCATCGTTCATCGGCTCTTCCTCTCCTGGCTTCATCACGCACCCACCAACGCGCGCACTTCCTGTTGCGCCAGCGCCTGTGCTGCGGCGTCGATCTCGGCGCGCGTGTTCATCTCGGTCGCGCACCACAGCGTGGCGTTGCCCAACTCCGGGTACCAGCGATTCAGCGCAAGGCCGCCAATCATCTTCTGCTGCAACAGCCGGGCCTGCATCGCTTCCGGCGTCTCTTGCGAATGCAGAACAAATTCGTTGAAGCGCGGTGCGCCGCCAAAGAGCAGCGAGCAGCCCGGCGCGGCGGAGAGCGCCTGCGCAGCGTATTGCGACTTGGCTAAATTCTGCTCCGCCAACTCGCGCAATCCCTCTTTGCCGTAGACGGTCATATAAATGCAGGCCATCAGCGCCACCAGTGCTTGATTCGTACAGATGTTGGAGGTCGCCTTTTCGCGGCGAATATGCTGCTCGCGCGTGGAGAGCGTGAGTACAAATCCGCGCTGGCCATTTTTATCCGTCGTGGCTCCGGCCAAGCGTCCCGGCATCTGGCGCAGAAATTTTTCCTTGCAGGCGATCACGCCGCAGTACGGCCCGCCATAGCTGGGAGCCACGCCAAAGGACTGCGCCTCCAGCGCCACAATATCGGCCTCCGTCGGCGGGCGCACGATACCCAACGAGAGCGCCTCCGCGATGGAGACGATCAACAGCGCGCCCTTGGCGTGTGCCAACTCCGCCAGCGCGGCCACGTCTTCAATGCAGCCAAAAAAATTCGGCGACTGGATCAACACGCACGCCGTTTCGTCCGTAATCGCGGCTTCGAGAGCCGCGCGATCGATGCGGCCATCCTCGCCATAACCAATCAACTGCTTGCGCAGGCCCTGATGCTGCGCATAGGTCGCCATCACCTCGCGGTATTCTGGATGCACCGTCTTGGCCACCAGCACATGCTCGCGCCCGGTGACGCGCACGGCCATCATCACCGCCTCCGCCGCTCCGGTCGATCCGTCGTACATGGAGGCGTTGGCAATCTCCATGCCCGTCAACTCGCAGATCATTGTTTGAAATTCAAAGATCGCCTGCAGCGTACCCTGCGTAATTTCAGCCTGATAGGGCGTGTAGCTGGTGAGAAATTCTCCGCGCTGCACCATCGCATCAATCACCACTGGGCGATAGTGCCGGTAGACGCCCGCGCCCAGAAAACTGGCATAGCCGTTGGCGTTCTGCTCCGCGGCGGCGCGAAAGTGCGCCAGAATTTCCTGCTCGCTGAGCGCGCGCGGCAGTTGTAGATCGCCCTCCAAGCGGTACTCGGCGGGAATCGTGGCAAAAAGTTCGTCGATGGATCGCGCACCGATGGCTTGCAACATGGCAAGCCGGTCTGCGGCGGATTTGGGCAGGTAGCGCATTATTTTGAGAAGTCTTCCATCCTCACCTTGGATTCAGCAACTGCCTTTGTGTCAGCCTTGTCCACTGCAACCTGCCCACCACTTTTTCACTCCAATCGGAGTCATGGTCCGCACCACACAAGCCCTGTCATCCCGACCGAAGTCCGCCCATGGCGGACGCAGTGGAGGGATCTGCGGTTCGACTTTCTGCAACTCATTTTTCAATCATCCAACCGCAGATTCCTCGACTCGCTCACGCTCGCGCGGAATGACATTTTTTGAGAAGCACTCCACGCACGCTCGAAGGAACAAGCTATATCTCAACCGTCATTCTTCGCACCGCGAAAAACTTAGTGCGCGGTCTCTTCGGCGATGAAGGCCTCATACTGCGCAGCCGTCAGCAGTCCGTTTAGCTCTGCTGGATTCGACAACTGCACGCGAATCATCCAACTCTCATGCGGCGCGCTGTTGATCTTCTCCGGCGAACTGTTCAGTTCCTCGTTGGCCGCAGTCACCGTGCCGCTCACGGGCGCGTACAAATCCGAGACGGCCTTTACGGACTCGACGCTGCCAAAGCTCTGCCCAGCCGTCACCGTCGCGCCCACTTTGGGCAGATCGGCAAAGACGATGTCGCCCAGAGAATTCTGCGCGTAATCGGTGATGCCAATCGTTCCGGTGGTGCCGTCGATGGCGATCCATTCATGTTCACGGGTATAGCGATAGTGGTTGGGATAGGCCATGGGGTGTGTGTTCGTTCACCTATATTGTATTCCCGGCTCTGAAGCGGCCTCTGGAAATCATGGGCGAAACTCTGCGCCGCAACTGGGGTGCGGCGAGCTTTACTTTTTGCGGCGATAGAACGGCAGCGGCACCACCTGCGCTGCCACCGGTTGCTGGCGTACCTCGACGGCTAGATGCGTGCCCACAGCACTCTGCTCCACCGGCACATAGGCCAGCGCGATGTTCTTCTGCAAAAAAGGAGCGGGCGAGCCGCTGGTGACCAGTCCGATGGGCTGGCCCGTTGCATCCAGCACGCGATAGCCATCGCGCCCGATGCCGCGCTCCATCATCTCCAACCCCACCAGTTTGCGCCGTGGCCCGCCGGCATCGCGTGCAGCGATCAGCGCTTGTTTGCCAAGGAACTCCGGCTTGTCCAGTTTGCAGAATCGCTCCAGCCCGGCTTCAAACACATTCGTATGCTCGTCGATTTCGTGGCCATAGAGCGGCATCGCCGCTTCCAGGCGCAGCGTGTTGCGCGCGCCCAGGCCGCAGGGCAATAGACCGAAGGCATTGCCTGCTTCGCGTACTTCGCTCCAGATGCGCTGGCTAATGGCCTCATCCGCAGGAACGTATATCTCAAATCCATCTTCACCGGTGTAGCCGGTGCGCGCAATCAACACATTGGCCACGCCGCAAACCGTGCCCCACGTGAACCAGTAATTTTTGATCGCCGCAAGATCGACTGGGGTCAACGTTTGCAGTATGGCCAGCGCCTGCGGCCCTTGAATCGCCAGTTGCGAATAGTAGGCGCTGTAGTCGCTGACATGGCAGTGGAAGCGCTGGCTCTGCTGCCGCATCCAGGCAAAGTCCTTGGCGCAGGTGCCTGCGTTCACCACCAGTAGATAATCATTCGGGCTGAGCTTGTGCACCAGAATGTCGTCGAGAAATGTTCCCTGCTCCGTCAAGAGTGCCGAGTATTGCGCCTGCCCTTCGGCCAGTTTGGAGGCATCGTTCATGCAGAAGTGTTGCACCGCGTCGAGCGCCTCCGGCCCGCGCAGTTGAATCTCGCCCATGTGGCTGACGTCAAACAGACCGGCGCTCGTGCGCACGGCCATGTGCTCGGCGATCAGGCCAGAGTACTCCACCGGCATCTCCCAGCCACCAAAGTCCACCATCTTAGCGCGCAGCGCGCGGTGCAGGGCGTAGAGCGGCGTCTTGCGCAGTGCGGCGGCAGGTGCGGATGCAGACATGAACCAATCCCTCCGGTGCATTTCCTTGGCGGAAATACATCCTGCTTCAAGGGTAGCATCGCGCTTTTCCCACGATTCTGCCGCCAAGAGAAGCGAGTCATTCTGAACGAACCGAAGGGAACGCAGTGGAGGGATCTGCGGTTATTTCTCCGTACATGCAACCGCAGATTCCTCGACTCACTCCGTTCGCTCGGAATGACAAAGTATAGAGGGTGCGCACGCCTACTCGGAAGGACACGGTGTTTGCATGCTGTTGTAATTTTTTCCATTGCAATGCGTCATTCTGAACGAAGCGAAGCATCCAGAGGGCAATGGCTGAATCCACACATCCAGCATCGTCTGGATTCTTCCTCGCTACGCTCCTCAGAATGACTCTGCTGGGAATGGCCTTGTCATCCCGCCCCCCTCGGCTCCGCTCGGGGCAGGCTTCGTTCCCGCAGGGAACGCAGTGAAGGGATCTGCGGTTTCTATTCTCATACAAACAACCGCAGATTCCTCGACTCTCTCCGTTCGCTCGGAAGGACAAGCGGGTGCCGATGCACTCCGTCTCACTCCAGCCCATCGGCCAGCTTCAGCAGTGTGTGCATAGCTTGTATATAGCCGCGCAGCGCTTTGCGTCCCTTCGGCGTGATCTTGTACACGGAGACCGGCTTGCGCAGCGCAAATTTTTTCTCGCTGAGCACGTAGCCGGCCTCCTCCAGTGTGCGCAATTGCACGCTCAGATTGCCGTCCGTGGCTCCGGTTTTTTCGCGCAGCCAGGTGAACTCCGCCGCATCCACGCCAAAGAGCAGCGAGAGCGTTGCCAACCGCAACTTTCCATGAATGATGGGGTCAAGTTCAGGAAGATCAGCCATGTTGCACCGTGGTGGCCGTGCTGCGCCGGTCGCGGTGTTGGCGAACCATCAGGTACAAGCCAAAGCCGAGTTGACCAATGAGAATAGCGACAATCTCAATGGGTATGACCAGGGCCACAGCGACAAAGCAGGTGGCCACGGCGGAGGCCCACCAGAATAACGCGACCAGAAATTGTGCTCTCCAGCGCAGGATAATGGCGCTCGCACCATTGGCTGCACCTAGCAGAGCTTCCACGGCACCCACAAATGCGTGCAATTCAAAATGCCCGCTGAGTCCAACCGAAAAGAGATAGAGAAACATGGAGACACTCACCGCGGTCCAAATAGCGCCGATGGTGTTGGCGGTATGTGTCCGGGGATGATACCGACCTCTGCTGCTCCCAATCACGCCCGAGAGGATTCCCGCAGCGGCCATCGTCACCGGCCAGGCCACATTGCCGTTTCCAGACATCGCCGTCCAGCCAATGGCAACCAGGTACGCCACGCCCCACAGGACAAAGGCCCAGCCGTGATTGGCCGTTGTCTCGCGGCCCTCCACCATCATGCGCTCGATCAACTCCAACCGCGCCAGCAACTCGTCCTTGCTGTTCTGTTCCGTAGTCATGAAATCTCCTTATCAAATGCTGCGCGCCAGTAGAGCCACACCGGCCAGAATTAGCACCAGTGTCAGCAGCCGGATTTGCAGGTCACTCCAATTGGCAAACATAGTCCACCTACATAAAGTACTTTATTTTATAAAGTACTTTATGTCAAGAAAAAAATGCAGGCCCGTGGAAAAGTGCTGCGTCCCTGTGTCACTCCAGCCGCTGCCCCATGGTAGGCGAAGAGAAAATGACAATCGCCCAAGCGGCGATATACAGGCAGCACTGGAATAATGCAGTTTTTGCGGTGCGCTTCCTCCACAAATCATGCGGTGACCTCAGAAGTAAGACTCTTTGAAGGAGATCCTCCTGCATGCAGGCAACGATTCCGACGCACATCCAGTCGAATCCCAACACGCAGAATATCGTTGCCGTGCCGCCGTTATGGGATCAGCCGGTTTTCTTCTGAGGGGCTGGAATCTTGAACCGCAGATTCCTCGACTCACTCCGTTCGCTCGGAATGACAAGGTGTAGCGCGTGCTTACGTTCCGCTCGGAAGGACAAAGTGTTTGTAGGCTGCGATAATTTTCGCCACACGACGAGTCATTCTGAGCGCAGCGAAGAATCCAGAGGGCAATGGCTGAATCCACACATCCAGCATCGTCTGGATTCTTCCCGTTCGACTCGTCCGCACGGGCGGACTCGCTCCGGGCAGGCTGTCGCTACGCTCCTCAGAATGACTCTGCATTTTTCCGTACCAACAACCGCAGATTCCTCGACTCACTCCGTTCGCTCGGAATGACATGGTGTTTGTAGTGCGTTCCGCTCGGAATGACAAAGTATAGCGGGTGCTTACGCTCCGTTCGGAAGGACTAGACGTGGAAGGGGCGCTGGTTTGCAATTCCTCTTTTTGTTTTGGGGAAGGCGCGGTTAGTGCGCGAACTCCTCGTTCATCCAATGTTCAAAGGCTGTGAGGTTCTGCGGGCGGCCTAGAAAGTTGCGCACCAGTTCCGCACCCGGCTCCGAGCCGCCCGGCTCCAGCACCGTGGTGCGATAGCGCAGCGCAGCGGGGCCGTCGAGCAGATGCTGCGGATCAAACTGCGCGAAGAAGTCCAGCGCAATCCCCTTGTCATACAGGTAGGTGTAATAGTTCGACGAGTAGCCGGTGAGATGCGTGAAGGAGGCATACATGCGGTTGCCCGCGTCCCAAGCGTAGGGCAGCAGCACGGCGTAGTCGCTGCGCATCAAGGCATCCACGTCGAGTCCCGCGGTGGGGCGATCGTGCAGGTCGAAGGCAAAGCGCGTGTAGAAGAGTTGCGTGCGCACCCAGTTGCCGCGACCAAAGGCGCTGGCGCGGTTCATGCGCTCGACCATCTCGGTGGGGATGGGCGCGCCGGTCTGGTAGTTGTGGGCGAAGGTTTGCAACAGCGCCGGGCTGCGGAAAAACTCTTCCAGCATTTGCGAGGGCGCTTCGATGAAGTCGCCTTCGGTGGCGATGCCGCTGACGCCGGCCCAACGTTGCTGGCCGCCGAGGATGGCGTGCATCAGATGGCCAAACTCATGGAAGAAGGTGACGACATCGGAGTATTGCATTAGGCCGGGGTCGCCGGGTGTGCCGCCGGGAAAGTTGCAGATGAGCGCGGCCTCTGGAATCTGCGGGCTGCCTGCGTCGGTATTGCGCGTGCCGGG
>JAJZCX010000089.1 GCA_021851625.1 Acidobacteriota bacterium
GCAGGTGGTCGTTGGCGGCGCGGCGGGTAAGCATGTGCGCAAGGCCGATCTGCTCATCACCGTGGAGACCACGGAGTTGGCGCTGGAGGCGGCGATGATCTTCTTCCAGTACTACCGCGAGCACGCCAATTACTTAGAACGCACCTACGACTTTGTCGAGCGCGTGGGCATCGACAAGGTGCGGCGCGAAACGGTCTACGCCACCGACGCCGAAAAACATGCACTGCTGGAGCGGTTGCGCAAATCCAAAGCGCTCTCCCGCGATGCCTGGCTGGAACGCGATGAGCCGTTTACGCCAAATCAGTTTGTACAAATCGAACCTGTGGGAGGGAGAGTGCAATGAACAACTCGAATTGGGTGCGTGTCACGAAGTGTGAAAACATTCCTCCGCGTGAGGGCCGTGCGGTGCTGCTCGATGGCCGTGAGGTGGCCGTCTTCAATTTGGGCGGACGCTTTCTGGCCTTGGAAAATAGTTGTCCGCATCGTGGCGGCCCGCTGGCCGATGGCATTTTGAACGGAGAAAAAGTAGTCTGCCCACTGCATGCACGCAAGGTCTGTCTCCAGTCGGGTGCGATGGAAAAGGCCGAGGCGCACGAGCCATGCGTGCAGACCTATTCCGTGCGCGTGCTCGACGGCTATGTCGAACTGCTGGTGCCAGAGTGGCAGCCGCTTTCGGTTCCTTTGAGCGCCAACGTCTTCCCGATTGTGGAAACGGCCTAAGCGCGTCGCCGCAATCCGTGGGGCGCGGCATGAAAGAATAGAGGCGTGCAGGCGCAGCCTCTACGTGTGCTTTCTGACGCGGTAAAAGAGCCTGCGTTGCAGTGAACGGTGCGCGAAAGGGGGAAGGCATGCCACAAGCGAGCTTTCAAGGATTGCGAGTGCTGGCGCTCGAGAACCGTCGGGCGAATGAGATTGCGCGCCTGATTGAAACCTATGGTGGCGCTCCGACCGTGACCCCGGCCATGCGCGAGGTTCCACTCGCCTCCAACCAGGAGGCGTTGCTCTTTGCCGCTGCGTTGCTGCGTGGAGAGTTGGACCTGGTCATCTTTCTGACGGGCGCGGGCATTCGCACGCTGATGAACTCTGTGGAGACGCAATATGACCGCGAGGAGTTTCTCGCTGCACTCCGTCAGGTGAAAGTGGCTGCGCGCGGGCCGAAGCCCTCCTCTGTGCTCAAAGAATTCCAAATTCCCATTACCGCTACAGCGCCGGAGCCATGCACGTGGCGTGAGTTAATGGAGTCCATCGAAAGCGCTGTCGGCAAGGACATGCGCGGCATGCGTATTGCCGTGCAGGAGTATGGCGCGCCCAATCCAGAGCTGTTGGCGGAACTGGAAGAGCGCGGTGCCAGCGTGATGCGTGTTCCCGTCTACCAATGGGCGCTGCCAGAGGATGTGGCGCAGTTGCGTGAGACCGTGCACGACATTGTGGAGCGCCGCGTCGATGTGGTGCTCTTTATGAGCGCGGTGCAGATCGTGCACCTCTGCCAGATTGCCGAGCAGATGCGCTGTCTCGACAGCCTCTACGCTGGGCTGCGCGCAACGGTGGTTCTCTCCATTGGCCCCAGCACATCCGACGAGTTGCGCCGCCGCGGCTTGGAACCAGACATGGAGCCGTCACATCCGAAGATGGGCTTCCTCGTCAATGAAGCCGCGCAATGTGCAGCCGAATTGTTGGCCGCCAAACGCGCCGAGCATGGACTCATCAAAATGCCCAAGACGGGCAATGTGATCGCGCGCGCTGTGCAGAATTTTGTGCATGAGGCCGCGCCCGCGCTTCTGCGCAAAACAAAAAAAGAAACCACAGACATTGAGTTTCTGCACGCCATCGGCAGTCGTATGGCCGATGCCGATCCCTTCCACGCCGTGTTGGAGCAGATCGTGGACTTTGTCTCCACGCTTTTCTCCTGCGACTCTTGCTTCATCTATGTATTGGAGCAGGATCGACTGGTGTTACGCGCCAGCAAAAATCCACATGCAGATGTGGTCGATCATTTGGGCTTGCGATTGGGCCAGGGCATCACCGGCTGGGTGGGCCAGCATCGTGAGCCAGTGGTCATTCCCGCCAATGCGCTGAAAGACCCACGTTTCAAGACCTTCAAAAATCTGCCGGAGGATCTCTTTGAAGCCTTTCTCTCCGTGCCGATTCTCTGCCGCGGCAAGCTGGTGGGCGTCATCAACGTACAACATCGCCAACCCTACTACCACACGCCACGCGAGGTGCAGACCATCTCCACCATCGGTTTTTTGGTGGGCGGTGAGATTGAAATGGCGCGGCTGGAGAGCGAAAAGAACAGCTTGTCAGAGCAGTTGGAGACGCGCAAGCTGGTCGAGCGCGCCAAGGGAATTTTGCAACGCGATCTGGGCCTGACCGAAGAGCAGGCGTACAAAACGATGCAGAAGGAAAGTCGTCAGCGGCGCAAGTCCATGCGCGATATCTCCGAGGCTGTCATTCTGAGCGAAGAGCTACGCCGCGACCAGCCCGCTAGAAAAGCATAGGCCGTAAGCGCAGACGCATTCAAGGTGTGGCCTGTGCTTGTAGCTCGGCTCCATCGTGCAAGCGCTGGTCCCCAGATGCCGATGCGTCGCCGGAGACCGCATAGGCTACCGCTGCGCCGATCAATGCAGGAACGATGAAGCTGTGCCCGCCCGTCGCTTCTGCGACAAAGACCACTGCGGCCAACGGTGCTTTATATCCCGCCGCGATAAATGCAGCCATGCCCACGGCTGCATACATCTCCAATCCTGGGCTATGCACGATGGACTGCGCAAAGGCCGTGCCCAGCGCGCCGCCTGTTAAAAACAACGGAACAAACATGGCGCTAACGCCGCCAGAGGCCAGCGTGAAGAGTGTTGCCGCCAGCTTGAACACAGAGAACGTAAGCAGTTCCAGCGTGCTGTGATGCGTGGTGAGAATCGCGTCGACTGCTTCATAGTTCGGGCCGATGGGCACCAGCGTTCCCGGGTAGAGTTGCAAAAAGAGCAGTGCGCACAACCCTGTCAGTAGGCCGCCCAGTGCCAGTTTTTTCCAATGCGCGATGCGCCACTGCACAAAGAATCCACGCACGCGCCGAAACGTAATTACGAAGGCCATTGCCACCAAGCCAACCAACAGGCCCAGCAGTGCACACCAGCCTAAATCGCGGCCAGTATACGTGGCCGTACTGGCGAAGTTGAACAACGGCGCACCGCCGAGGAAGATGCTGAGCGTGCCGTAGGAAATAACGGAGGCGATCAGCGAGGGCACCAGGGCTTCGTGCGCCAAGTCGTCTTTGTAGGGCATCTCCAATGCAAAGACGATGCCGGTGAGCGGCGCGCGAAAGACGGCAGACATGCCCGCAGCCGCGCCGCAAATAAGCAAAATGCGACGATCGCGCGCGTCCAGCCGCAGATAGCGACGCAATGCATACACGGCATGCAGACGGGTCCACAGCCAGGAACCCAGTGCGCCACCGCCGTAGATGCTCGGCCCTTCCAACGCAGCGCTGCCGCCAAAGCCAACCGAGGCAATCGCTGCGGCGATCTTGGCAAAAAATGGGCGCACGTTGATGGCACCTTCATGCTCGTGATACGAGCAGATGATCTCCTCGGTCGAATGCTCGTCCGGGTTGGGCGTGCAGAATTGCATAATCACGCCAGCCAGCGCCGAGCCAAACAACAGGCCGGGAACGATCATCCAATGATGATGCAGATATTGCCCCAACACCGCTGGCCAAAGTTTATTGAGCAGTATGTAAGCAATCGCGGTGATGGCCAGTCCGGTCAAAATGCCCAGCACGGGCGCAATCAGCAGCCATTTATACAGGTCGCGTGAGTAGACGGCGGCCAAGTCCTGACGCACGAGCAAGGGAAGCCTGCGCAGTAGTGGATGCCGTTCCGACCAATGGCTTTTGTGTTCGTGTGCGTTCATTCCAGTTGCAAGTCCTTCGGTGCAGAGCGCGGAAACTGATCCAGATGCGCCAGCCACAGTGGTATGCGCGCAATCTCTTGTTGGTGCAGCCGGGTCAGCCGGTTTAACAGCTTTTTTCCTTCGGGTGTCAGCGAGACCAATACGGAACGTCCATCTTGCTTGGACTGTCGTTTGCTCACCAAGCCACGTTGCGCAGCGCGTTCCACCAGGCCCACAACGGAGTTGTGCCGCTCCTGCAAAAACTCCGCCAAGTCGGAAAGTGTAGCCTTGCCGTTCTCGCAAAATCCAGCGATGCCGAGCAGAAGTTGATGTTGTTGTGGCGTTACGTCACAGGAGCGGGCCGCCGCTTCACTAAAGCGCACAAACTTTCGCAACGTGTAGCGAAAGAATGCCAACTCGCGTACGCCTGGGCGAACCAGCTTGGGTGCGCGCGCGATTTTCTTTTTGGGTGGAAGGGGCTGGGTTGGGCGTTTGCCACTCATGGAAAAATTATATCGTAATGCGATATAATTTTTCGCGCGTACAGATGCGTTCACGCAGGTCAGTTTCGCAAACAGAAAAATAAATTTGAATTTTGTGGCGTAGTTATTTTTTGGGATGCGCCAATTGGCGGGCTGGACAGTCGGGCAACTCGCAGAGGGGCAATCCGGCCAGAGTGTGCAGCAATTGTTTGCGTTCATCGCTGGCGGGTTGCTCGGCCAGTACTTCGCGGCGCAGTTCGCCCAATTGCGCCAGGTGCACTCCGAATTCCGGTGCAAGTTGCGCGTCGATTTCCTTGCGCAGCCGCTGCGCCAGCGCCGGGCTTTCGCCCGCGGTGGAGATGGCGATTTGCAAGTCGCCACGCTCGACGATGGAAGGGAAATAAAAATCGCAGTTCGGCGGATCGTCCACAGAGTTGCACAGAATGCCGCGTTCGCTGGCGAGCGTGAAGATATGGTGATTCACTTCGGGCGATGATGTGGCCGCGATGACAAGGAACATTCCATCGAGATCGTTGGGAACAAACGCGCGCTGATGCCAGAGAATTTTTTTCTCAGCGGCTTGTTGTGCAACTGCGGGCAGGGCCTCTGGAGCAACGACGGTGACCTGCGCTCCAGCGTGCAACAGGCTGGAGATTTTTTCAGCGGCAACATTGCCTGCGCCCGCCACCAGGCAGAGCCGTCCGGCGAGCTTCAAGAAGATGGGAAACAAGGGCACGGCGCGCTCCTAATGTGATTTTAGGCCAAGAAGCCGAAAATCCTTCGATGCGCCTGCTGCTTGCGCTATCGGAAAATGGAACGGAGAGTGCAAGAAAATTCGCAGCTTTTCAGAGTTTATATAGTGAGAAAAAATCCAGAGAATGCTGGCTACTTCCATGCAGCATGCACTCTCTGGATTTTTCGCTTCGCTCAGAATGACTCGGCGTTTTTTATTGCAGATACAGCGAACTACATTGGCTCGCCCTGCACGCCTTCGACAAAGGCGCGCAGCTTGCGGGAGCGCGAAGGATGCCGCAGCTTGCGCAGGGCCTTGGCTTCAATCTGGCGAATGCGTTCGCGTGTGACTTGGAAGCTCTGTCCAACCTCTTCGAGTGTGTGCTCGGAGCCATCGCCCAAGCCGAAGCGCATCTTGATGACGCGCTCCTCGCGCGGCGTCAGCGTGCGCAACACCTGTGAAGTGTAATCCTTCAGGTTGACGCTGATGACCGCCTCAGACGGAGAGACCGCTTGCTGATCTTCGATGAAGTCGCCCAAGTGCGAATCTTCCTCTTCGCCAATCGGCGTTTCGAGCGAGATCGGCTCCTGCGCAATTTTGAGCACCTTGCGCACCTTGGCCACGGGAATGTCCATGCGCTTGGCGATTTCTTCGGAACTGGCTTCGCGGCCCAACTCCTGCACCAGTTGGCGCGAGGTGCGAATGAGCTTGTTGATGGTCTCGATCATGTGCACTGGGATGCGAATGGTGCGGGCCTGATCGGCAATGGCGCGCGTAATCGCCTGTCGAATCCACCAGGTTGCATAGGTGGAAAATTTGTAGCCGCGCCGGTACTCGAATTTATCGACGGCCTTCATCAGGCCGATGTTGCCCTCTTGAATCAAGTCGAGGAATTGCAGGCCGCGGTTGGTGTACTTCTTGGCGATGGAAACCACGAGGCGCAGGTTGGCTTCGATCAGCTCGCGCTTGGCCTGTTCGGCATCCATGTCGCCCTGGATCATTTCGCGCTGCGTGCGCTTGAGCTCGGCGACAGAGACGCCCGCGTCGGCCTCCAACTTTTCGAGGTCCGTCTTGCAATTCTTCTGCTGGCGGCGATATTCCTTGCGCATCTCCTCGCTTTTGGACTGCTCATATTTCTGGTCGAGGGTTTTGACCTGCCGCTCCAACGTGCGCATGGCATCGACGGTCTTATTCAGCTTGTCGAGCAGGCGCTTGCGTTCGCCGTTGGTGTACTTCAGCTCGCGTACGATGCGCGAAACCTCCACGCACTCGCGCCCCAGCGCCCAGCGGGTCTTGCGGTATTCGCGCGCCTTGGCTTTTTCCTTGGGGTTGATCGTGGCCAGCTTTTCGGCCAGATGCTGCGCCTTCTTCTGGTGCTTCACCAGTGCGTCAATACGCGTTGTCGTCTGCTTGACGCGCGCCTGCACCACCTCTTCGGTGATCTCTTCCTCGTCAAAGATAACGACTTCTTTGATGTTGCGCACGCCGCGCTTCAGGTCTTCGCCGAGCGCCATGATCTCGCGG
>JAJZCX010000090.1 GCA_021851625.1 Acidobacteriota bacterium
CGTGGAACGGCTGCGCGGCAAGGCGGAGATGCACCTGAAAGTGGTGCTGAACGACGTTTGCCCGGAGACACCCAAGTACGCGGATGCTGCCTGCGCAGGGCGGGAGTATTTGACCCGTCTGCGCGAAACGGCCTGCGTGCAGCGGGATCGACAATCGGTGGCGCGCTCCATTTGTATGCAGATGCACCGCATGTTTGCGCCGTTGGAGGAAGAGATCACCTGCCGCCGCAATGAGACGGGCAGGATGCAACTCGACATCGCGCACTTGATCGACCACCGCAGCGTGGAGCGATACCAGAACAAGTACTCCAGCGCCAGCCAGGCGCTGCATGCGTGCAGTTTGGCCCTGGCCGGACCGCTGGCTCCGTACCACTTTGTGCAGCATGTGCAACGGACGGCGGTGGGATCTGTGGGACACGCGTAGTTGTTTCACGAAGGAAAACAAAACCCCCTGCGGGCAAACAGTCGCAGGGGGTTATTCTTTTTGCAGCAAGTCATGAAATGAGGGAGCAAGGCGTGACAGGGGCAATGCAACGCAGGGCGATGTGCTGCTTGGGTGCGATTCTGGCGTGGACAAGCGGAGCGCAAACGCCTGCGACGACGCGCGTGCCCTTGACGGTGGCTGAACTCTTTGCCGAGCACGGGGGGCCTGTGGGTGAGGCTCCAAAGGATTTTGTGTGGAGCGCCGACGGGCGCACGGCGAGCTACGCCTCTGGCGACAGCGAGCACGGCGAGCCGGGGGATGTGATCGGCATCGACGCGGCCACGGGCGCGGCCACGGTGCTGGCCGATGGCAGCCGCTTGGCCACGCTGCGCGAGATGGCGAGCGCGGCAAGCGGCAAGGCCGACCGCGCCATCCGCGACCGCGACCACCGCGCACGCTACGACGAGGCCAGCTATCAGTGGACACCGGAGGGCAAGCATCTGCTGGTGGATGCTGGCGGCGCGCTGTGGCTGCACGATGTGCAGAGCGGAGCCGACACGCACCTGGCGGGAACGGGCCTGGGCAGCGGCGATGATCCCAAATATGCGCCGGATGGAACGCGGCTGAGCTTTGTGAGCGGACACAACCTGCACGTGGTGACGCTGGCCGATGGCAAAGAGACGGCGCTGACCAACACGCGCAGCGCGACGGTGCTGAACGGCGGCGTGGATTGGCTGTATGAAGAGGAGTTGGACGCGCGCAGCAACTTCTTCTGGTCGCCGGATTCAAAACACATTGCCTACTTGCAGACCGACGAGACAGGTGTGGCGCAATATCCCCTGACGGATTGGATGGGGCGGCACGCAAGCGTGGACGAACAACGCTATCCGCAGCCGGGCGACGCCAACCCGGCGGTGCGCGTGGGCGTGGTGAGCGCCACGGGCGGCGCGACGGTGTGGATGAAGATTCCGCTGGTCGCAAATCAGGATTCTGTTCCCCGCCTGGGTTGGGTGGATGCGCAGACGGTGTGGGTGGAGGTGCTGCGGCGCGATCAGCGGCATCGCGCGATCTACTTTGCCGATGCGGCCACGGGCCGCGCGCGGCGGATGCTGACCGAGACTGACCGGCGCTTTCTGGACGAAAACTACGACGTGGAATTTCTGAAGGACGGGCACTTCGTGTGGACAAGCTGGCGCGATGGACACACGCATTTGTATCTGTATCAATTGAACGCGGAGCATCCGATGCAAGGCCGGGCGCGGCTGGAGCGGCAGTTGACGCGCGGCCTGTGGGATGTGTTGAGCGTGAGCGCGGTGGATGCAAAAAATGGCGTAGTGGATTACACATCCAACGAGAGCGATCCGCGCGAAGAGATGCTATGGCAGGTGCGGCTGGATGGCACAGGCAAGACGATGCTGAGCACGGTGCATGGCGTGCATGACATCACCTTCAACGCCCAGGCGGATCGCTATGTGGACACGGTCTCCACGCGGATGACGCCGCCGGTGGTGAGTGTGTGCACGGTGGGCGGAGCGTGCCATCCCTTTTGGAAGGCGCACGCACTGCCGCAAGGCATAACGCTGGTGCAGCCGGAGTGGGTGGTGAGTCGCGCCGCGGATGGCACGGTGCTTTACGGTGAGCTATTGCTGCCACCGGGACGCACGGCCCAGGCGAGCGTGCCGCTGATTCTGAATCCCTACGGCGGGCCGCATGTACAGATGGTGCGCGAGAAGTGGGAGAAGAATGCGCTCTTCGATCAGTTGCTGGTGGAGCGAGGCTTTGCCGTGCTGCGTGTGGACAATCGCGGCATGGGCAGCCGTGGGCGCAGCTTTGCGCAGGCGGCCTACCACGACTTTGGACCGGTGCAGTTGCAGGATCAGTTGCACGTGCTGGATGCCGTGCTGGCGGAGCACGCGCAGTTGGATGGCAAACGGTTGGGATGGTGGGGATGGAGCTGGGGCGGAACCTTTACGCTGTATGCGATGACGCACTCGACGCGCTTTGCCGTGGGCGCGGCGGTGGCTCCCGTGACGGATTGGCATCTGTATGACTCCGTGTACACGGAGCGGTATCTGGGGCAGCCGGAGGCCGATGCGCAGAGCTATGCGGAGGACTCTGTGGTGAACAGCGCGGACAATCTGCATGGACATTTGCTGGTGGCGCATGGCACCGGCGACGACAATGTGCACGTGGCGAACACGATGCAGTGGATCGATGCGCTGATGGCCGCAGGCAAGACCTGCGACCTGCTGCTGTACCCGCGCCTGACGCATTCGCTGGACACACCCGAGGCGCGCACACAATTGTATGGACGCATCGTTGAGGCCTTTGAGCAGGCACTCCACCCGGAACCAGAAAGCAGCCATGCGCGGTGAGTGCGTGAAGATGGGCTAGGGTGCTGTCTCTAAAGTTCATGGCATACGTAGAGCGCCCGAACCGCAGATTCCTCGACTCGCTCCCGCTCGCTCGGAATGACAAGGTGGGGGGCGTGTCAACCCTGCGCGTCGGGAATGCCAACGTCACCAATACTTTGTCATCCCGACCGAAGTTCCCGCAGGGAACGCAGTGGAGGGATCTGCGGTGCGGCTTGCCGCACTAGACTTGCGCAGAAACCACACGCTGAATGCCTTGCAGGTCGGGGAGAAATTCGATCTGCCGCCAGTCGGTGAGCAGAGCGGCAATGCTGTCGCGTTGGCCTGCGCCGATCTCCGCAAACAGCCAGCCATTGGGCACAAGTACAGCGCGCGCCTGCGGAAACAGCCGCGCGTAGATTTCCAGCCCTGAAGCTCCGGCGAAGAGCGCCTGCGCTGGTTCGTGCTCGCGGACTTCGCGGGGCAGTGTGGCGCCTTCGGCTTCTGCAATGTAGGGCGGATTGGAGACGACGACATCGAAGTGTTCCTCGCGCACCGCAGCGAGCAGATCGCCTTCCACCCAGCGGATGCGCGCAGCCACGCCATTGCGTTCGGCATTGCGCTGCGCGACGACCAAAGCGGCGGGGCTGATGTCGATGGCAGTAACGTGGGCCTGCGGCAGCGCGTGGGCCAGCGCGACGGCGATGGCTCCCGAACCGGTACCAACATCGACGATGCGCGGAGCCGGGTGCGCGCGCAGAGGATGGATGGCCGCTTCGACCAAGTGCTCCGTCTCTGGGCGCGGGATAAGCACGTCGGGCGTGACAAAAAATGGCAGGCCGAAGAACTCCTGCTCGCCGAGAATGTATTGGATGGGCGTGCCGCGCAAACGCTGAGCGAGCCGGGCGCGATAGCGTTGCTGCTGCTCTTCCGTCAAAATACGTTGCGGATGCGCCAGTAACTCCGCGCGCGTGCAGCCGAGCGTGGATTGCAGCAGCAGTGCGGCATCCTGTTGGCTGCGCGGTTGCAGTTCGGGATCGGCTGCAAGCTGTGCCGCGCCGAATGCGCGGGCCTCGGCGATGGTCAGAGCAGGGGGCATGGCAGCATCCTGAACCGCGCGGCTACGCGGTGGTCTCCGCCTCGGCCTTGAGGCGCTCGGATTGATCGTGGGCGATGAGCGCGTCGATGACGGGTTGCAGCTTGCCCTCCATCACATCGGCAAGCTGGTGCAGCGTAAGTCCGATGCGATGGTCCGTGAGCCGGTTCTGCGGAAAATTGTAGGTGCGGATTTTTTCGCTGCGATCGCCGGAGCCGACCATCTGCTTGCGCTCCTTGGCCAGCGCCTGCTGCTGCTTGGCCATCTCCATCTCATATAAACGCGAGCGGAGAACGCGCAGAGCCTTCTCACGATTTTTGATCTGCGACTTTTCGTCCTGACAACTGACGACGGTGTTCGTGGGAATGTGCGTGACGCGAATGGCCGAGTAGGTGGTGTTCACCGATTGGCCGCCGGGGCCGGAGGAACAGAAGGTATCAATGCGCAAATCTTTGGCTTCGATTTTTACGTCCACATCCTCGGCCTCTGGCAGCACGGCGACGGTGATGGCGGAGGTGTGCACGCGGCCCTGCGTCTCTGTGGCTGGGACGCGCTGCACGCGGTGCACGCCTCCTTCATACTTCAACTGCGAAAAGACGCGGTCGCCTTCGATGATGGCGATGACTTCCTTCAAGCCGCCGACGCCAGATTCTGACGCAGAGAGCACTTCGATGCGCCAGCGATGCGTTTCGGCGTAGCGCGTGTACATGCGGTAGACCTCGGCGGCAAAGAGCGAGGCCTCATCGCCGCCGGTGCCAGCGCGAATTTCCAGCACGACGTTTTTGTCGTCGTTGGGGTCTTTGGGCAGCAGCAGCAGCTTGAGTGCTTCCTCGGCGGCGGGCAGTTGCGCCTGCAACTGCACCAACTCCTCGCTGGCCATGGCGCGCAGATCGGGGTCCTGCTCTTGCAGCATGGCTTTGGCTTCGTGGATGCCCTGCTCCATGCTTTTGAAGGCGCGGTAGGCCTCGACCAGCGGCTCCAGATCGCGGTGCTGCTTGGCCAGCTTTTGATATTGCGGCTGGTCGTTGATGACGGCGGGGTCGGCCAGTTGGCGCGCGACCTCTTCGTAGCGTTCTGTGACTTGGATGAGACGTTCAAACATGGCGATTCCCGTATGGTTCCGAATACAAGGTGAAGGAGGATGTGCGCGGCGCAAGCGGCAGCCGCCGAGCAGGGCGCAGGCGTGCGCCGCTAATACAGCGTGGAGCGGATGGAGGCGCGAATGGCAGAGAGGATGCGCATCGGCTTTATTTTATCGCAGAGCTAGTTTTCGATCCGTGTGTTCACGGGGGGAAGAGATTTGTGGTCTCCCACTCTAGCCGAAAGTGCGCGGCTAGAATGGGGCACCAAAAAATCCTGTCAACGCTGGATATGAAAACGCGCTAGTGCTTGTGGCCGTGCAGGTCACAGGCGGCGTGGGTCTCGGTCTGCACGCTGAGCAGGCATTGGTGGGCGGCGGAGCAGGCCTCGCCGCCAAGGCACTCGAACTGAATGGTGGTGTGGGCGATGTGAAAACTCTCGCGTAGAGTGTCGTTGATTTCGGTCAGGATTCTGCGACTCTCCGACGGCGGAATGTCGGCGATGGCGATGTGGCAGGAGAGCGCATGCAGGTGGGAGCCAAGGCTCCAAACGTGGAGGTCATGCACGCTGGCCACGCCGCTGACCGACTGCACGGCCTGACGCACGCCGCTGAGCGCGAGGCCGCGCGGCGTGCCTTCAAGCAGGATGTTGAGCGTTTCGCGCACGATGCCAAGCGAGGAGACAAAGACCAGCGCGGCGATAAGAATCGAAAGCGCTGGATCCAGCCAAAGACGATGCGTGTAGAAGATGGCCACGCCCCCGGCGATGACGGCGGCAGTGGAGAGTGTGTCCCCCAGCATGTGCAGGAAGGCGCTGCGCAGGTTGACGTCGCGGCTGACGCCAGCCAACAACAGGGCAATCACGCCGTTCATGGCCACACCAATGGCGGCCACCCACATCATGGTGAGTGAGGCGACCGGCACAGGATGCAGCAGTCGTGCAACGGCCTCGATCGTGATCCAAGCAGCGATCACCAACAGCGTGCCCGCATTGACAAAAGCGGCCAACACGCCCGCACGCCGATAGCCAAAGGTTTTGCTGTCACTGGCTGGGCGCGCCTCCAACCGCACGGCAACCAGCGAGAGCAGCAGTGCGAGAAAGTCGGAGGCGTTGTGGCCCGACTCGGAAATCAGCGCCATGCTGTGCGCGCGCAGGCCCGCAGCCAGCGTGAGCACGATGTAGGCCCCGGTGAGCACGAGCGAAATGCGCAGCACGCGCTGCGTGGATTGCGTAGCTGGGCCGTGGACATGCACGGCTCCAGTGTAGCGGGGCCGGGCCGGGGATACCAGCCATGCGCGGTGCGCGTGGAAACCGCAGATTTCAGCACGAAAGAACAGAGTGTGGATAGTGCATGGCTCAAGACAACCGCAGATTCCTCGACTCGCTTCCGCTCGCTCGGAATGACAAGGTATTTTTTATGCGTTCCGCTCGGAAGGGCAAGCAGTGAATGGGGCGCGTAGGGATATAACCATGTGGGCTGGGAATGCCAGCGTACCCAAAATGCGCTGTCATCCGACCGAAGTTCCCGCAGGGAACGCAGTGGAGGGATCTGCGGTTCACCTCGTCTGTAAAATGACAACCGCAGATTCCTCGACTCGCTTCCGCTCGCTCGGAAGGGCAAGCAGTGAATGGGACGCGTAGGGATATAA
>JAJZCX010000091.1 GCA_021851625.1 Acidobacteriota bacterium
CTGTCGTCATCAACACCACCTCCCGTTCTGGCGGCAGCCAGTACCACGGTACTGGGTTCTTCTATGCCGGTAATGATGCGCTGAATGCCAATGATTGGGTCAGCAAGCACGAAGGCAAGCCCAAGGGCAGTGCGCACCGCTACTATCCCGGCGGCGATGTGGGTGGTCCAATTCCCTTCACGCACAAGAAGCTCTTCGGCTGGTTTGGCTATGAGCGCCTCTTGCAGAACGAAGGCAACGCCAACATCTTGGAATCCTACATCCCCAGCCCGGAGATGATGAAGGGCGACTTTACCAGTGACAATGCCGATAACGCGATACTTTGCCCCAACGGCTTCTCCGCTCAGTCGACAGGCAACTGGTGCAACGATCTGAATTCGTACGACAAAACAACAGGTACGGAGACGCCTTCCACGGCGCTGCCGAATGGGACATTTGCTCCTACGGGGCAGATTCCAGCCAGTGCCATTGATCCAGCCTCCAGTGTGCTCTCTAGTATTTGGCCCACGGCAAATGCGAACCCAGCAACCACACCCGGTAACTACAACTATTTCGATGTAATCACCAACATCGACAATGGATGGGTTCTGCGCGCTCGTGTGGATTACAGCATGAGCGATAAGACGAAGCTCTTTGTCTCCTATGAGCAAGGACACAGTTCTTCGCTGGCCAACAACAATGGTGCCCATATCTACTGGACACCAGGAAACGCAATCCCATTCCCCGGCGGTGGCTTGTATCAGAACAACTATACGAAGGCAGCCGCGGGTCACTTTGTGCATGTCTTTAATGCCACAACCACAAACGAGTTGATCGCGGCTTGGGGCTACGGCAACTTCCCACAGGCACCGAATAATCTGACGGCTGCCTACCGCTCAACACTCAACTATCCTAACTATCCGACCGTATTCAATGGCGGTTCGAAGATGATTCCCTCGTATGGATCGCAGGGAAAACAGACCTTCCCTGACTTTTCCCAGTCGGACTTCTTCTATCCAAATGGGGCCTATACCGTTCGGAAAGAAATGCCATCCTTCGCGGATAACTTCACCAAAGTCTGGGGATCGCACACCGTTAAAATGGGTGCCTTTACAGAAAACGTGGACAACTTGCAGGATCCATTCTCAGACCTGAACGGTACGTTCACTTTCTCGGGTGAAAATCCGAGCATCGTGACTGGGAACGACTTGGGATCGGCGAACAACCCTCTTGCCAACTTCCTTATGGGCGCTGCTAGCGGCTATAACGAATGGAATAAATCTCCCATGCAGGACTTGGCCTACCAGGACACGTCTTTCTATGTGGATGATTCCTGGAAGGTCAACAGCCGTCTTAGCGTGGAAATCGGTTCACGCTTTGATCATGTCGGGCACTGGTATGATCGCCAGCAGACCGGTATCGCAGTCTTCGAGCCGGAAAGGGTACTTTCCGATTATGAGTCGGGAAAGATCAACCCCGGTATTTATTGGCATGGCATCGATCAAGGAGTTCCGATCAGCGGCCAACCCAACCGTCTGGGCTTTCTCTCACCGCGCTTCGGATTCTCCTATGACGTGGCGGGCAATGGAAACACGGTAATCCGCGGAGGATGGGGTGCTTATCGCTACTCCGACCAGTACAACGACAGCCAAGGAGCATTGCAGACCGCACAAGAAGTGCTGCAGTATAATTTGCCCGGCCAGGTGGAAGTCCTAGACTCACAACTGGGTACGGTGCAAGTTGCAAAGAACATTCCCGGTGGTGTGCTGACTCCAAACAACCAAGCATATGGCGGCATTCCCTTCCAGTCCGGTGGTGTGTCTGCAGTGAGTCCAACTGACTATGGTATCCCATTGACGTATTCTTATAACTTGACTGTAGATCGCAAGTTGCCTTGGAACACACTGCTGGAAGTTGCCTATGTCGGCAATTCGAGCAGCCAGTTGACCATGGGCGGAGAAGGTCTAGAGGGTAGCAGCTTTAGCAACTATACCAACCAAAACAAAACTCCTATCGGCGCATTTTTCCTGCCCGATCCGAAGACGGGTGTGATTTCCAATAACCCGGAAAATCTTGCCCACGACTATACAACTGGCTTGGCCAACGGTAATAACCCTGCGGACTTCCGCCCGTTTGGCTATGCCTATGGCACAAACTCAATCAACATGAACACAAACGTTGGCTATCAGAACTATAATGGCCTGCAAGTGAGCTGGGAAAAGCGTGCTGGGCGCTTGTCATTCAATCTGAATGGCACTTGGTCCAAGACGTTGGGAACTACGGCGCAGAATGACCCGTTTATTCTGCACAACAACTATAGTCCTACGGCTTCGGATCGTCCGTATGTGTTCAGCTCTTCCTATATTTACAGCATAGGAAACGTCTATCACGGCTCCTCTGTGATGCAGCAAGTCCTCAACGGGTGGCAGGTTTCTGGTACGTCCACATGGCAAGCTGGTGGTTATTTGCCGATTCAGCTTGGCAATGGAACAGAAAACTTTGGCCTAGCAGAGTCCTACATCAACATTCCGAAGCAGTATTCAGGAAACAACCAGATAGCATCTGGCTTCGGAGCAAACACCTACTTTGGTACGGATGCAGGCATGGTGGTTATGCCGGTTCTTACCTGTAACCCCAACAGTGGTCTGGGTACGTATCAACACCTGAACCTAAGTTGCTTCACCGCTCCTGCACTGAACGCCAATGGACCCGGTGGACAGCAAGGTGGTCAGAAGTACCCGTACATGAGCATGATGTCCTATTTCGACAACGATATTGCAATGTTCAAAACTTTCCAAATTCGCGGAAGCCAGAATGTGCAGTTCCGTTTCGAAATGTTCAACTGGCTAAACCACCCGCTGGTGCAGTTCAGCAGCCAGTCACAGATTAACCAGTTCTACAACGTGGACTACACGACCAAGGCAATCACATTGAACACGGCCCCTGGCGACACATTGCCACAGAGCCAATATGCGGTTACCGACACGAAGCTGGGCGCGCCGTATCAGCGCACAGTTCTGCTGGTTGCAAAATACAACTTCTAACCAAGAAGTTTGGTTACAACCATGGGTGCCTCTTCGGAGGCACCCATTCTTTTTGCCGTACACTGGTGACATGCGCAGGAATCTTCTCCTCTTCGCACTGCTATTACTCATTATGCGTGGCAGCGCCGTCTCACAAAGCAACAAAGATAGGCTCCAAACGCTTTACATCGACGCAGAGAAATCCCAGTCGGCTGGCAAGATAACCGAAGCAGAATCTCAATACAGAGAGTTTCTTGCATCGGCATTGGCAAAGATTGCCATAGCACGTGCCTCCGTTGGCAATGAACAGGCTGCGTTGCAACTGACAGATGCGGTGTCGGAACTAGTCCCTGAGGATGCAAATGTTTGGCAGGATTGTGCTGAAGCTGCACGCTTGTCAGATGCGTTGCCAAAAGCTCAGCAATTTGCCCAAAAAGCAGTGATGATGGCCCCGCACAGTGCCACAGCACATTTGGAATTGGGACGAATCTACTTACTACAACATGCGAGTCAAGATGCGCTCCAGCAGTTGGAAGCCGCTGTGGCAATTGAAGCGAACTATACAAATGGTCTGGCACTGGCCCGTGCCTACCTGCAATTAAAAGATGAAAAAAATGCTGCCCAGGTATTTACAGAAATGAGGAAGTCGTATGGCAGCAAGGCAGCAATTCACTATGATTTTGGATTAGCATATGCCGAAAGCGGCTACCCTGAGCAGGCCATGGCAGAATTCAAAATAGCCATTGCGGAAGATCCAAAACTGCCAGGCGCACATTATTCTCTAGGCGCTTCCTATTTGCAACTCATGGGGGAGATTGATTTTCCGAAGGCGGAAAAAGAATTTCAATCCGAGCTGGCGATCAACCCGAATGATTATCTCAGCGATTCTCAGCTTGGATACATTGCACTCAGCAGGCATGACGATGCAGCAGCAGAGAGATATCTCCTCCGTGCAGCGGCATTGAATCCCACTGACCCCGATGTACAGCTCTCCTTGGGCCAGTTGTACGTGGAACAGCATAAGCCACAAAAAGCATTGGCAGCATTGCGTTCATGCATAAAAAATACGAGAGACATTACACGCAACAACTACCAAGTACAGCGTGCACACTATTTGCTTGGACGCACACTTTTGGCAGAGGGAGATGTGGCTGAAGCAAAAAATGAAATGCAAATCTCCCAGCAACTTTTGCAGATGAGTACACAGAAGAATCAAGGAAAATCTACGACTGATGGAATGAAAAACTCGATGCAATACGCTGAGAATGCACGGCCCCCTAGAAATAATGCGGCACCAGGGGCTGTGCAGCAGGAAAAGATATATGAACAGGCCCTGAGTGGCCCTATCTCTGACAGTTACAACAATCTGGGCGTAATTGCAGCACAGGGTGAACAGTTTGACACAGCCTTGCAGTATTTTCAATCAGCCAAGGCTTGGAATCCGGCCATGGATGGCGTGGACTTAAATATTGGTCGTGCTGCATATGCCAGCAGACATTTTGAGCAGGCCATCCCGCCGCTGCAATCGTATCTTTCGCTGCATTCAACAAATATGAACATTCGGATTATGTTGGCTGTGTGTGAATTTGAGCTAAAACGTTATGAAGCAGTTTCCCATACACTCAATCCAGTGCGCAATGCGATTCGGGACAATCAAGCGGTTGAGTCTATGTATGAGGAGGCTCAGCGTCGTGCGCAGGCACATGCAGAGAGCCAAACCCAATCACCAATAGAAAAGAAATAATGATTGCGTGCGTGGGTGATTATTTGCCAAGCAAGGCACGCGCCGTGGATTCGCGCACAACCAACTCTGGCTGCAATACAATCTCCGGTGGGAAATTTTTCTTTTCGTGGATGATATCAAGCAAGGTTTTTGCCGCGATCTGACCCATCTCCAGCAGTGGCTGTCGGATGGTAGTCAAGCGTGGAATCGCATAGGCTGCCTGAACTACATCATCAAAGCCCACGATGGAGACGTCTCGCGGCACCTGTAGTCCAGCGTCATTCAGTGCGCGTATGGCACCAATGGCAGAGCCATCATTAAAGGCGACAATTGCTGTAAAGTCTTTTTTGCGCTCCAACAACTCCTGCGCAGCCATATATCCATACTCTGACATGGTGTGTTTATCGCGTACAGGGTGATTGCCTAGCTGCACCGTGAGATGTGGCGCAATCGTTATGCCGACTTGTTGAGCCGCCTTCAACAGGCAAGACCAACGGCTATCTGTGTCGCCATTGCCCTTGGGGCCTTTGAAGATTGCCACCTTCTTGTGTCCCAGTTCATGCAAATGTCGAAGCGCCAAGGTGGCTGCCGTTGTATTGTCGATTAGGATATGCGTGATGCCCTGGCCTTGGGTGATATCGGAAATAGCCACAACGGGCATGGACAACTGGCCGTCTAGAGGTGTGTTGATCGCGATCAAACCTTCAACGGCGCGATCCATGAGCGTGTTAGGCAGGTTCTGGACTTTTTCTGGAATACCACGGTGACTCAGCACCATGTATATGAAGCCGCTGTCGGCCAAGTGGCGCTCAATGCCGCTAATCAGCACAGAGGAATATTCGTCGCCGATATCTGGAACCAAAACCGCCACGCTGTATGTGCGTTTGGTGTGTAGGTACCGCGCAAAGATATTGGGCCGATATTGCAGCTCGCTTGCAGCCGCCCAAATGCGTTCTTGTGTTTGTTTTGCGATCGTGCTGGACAAGGGCGAATTGTTCAGCACGAACGAAACCGTCGTTTGCGATAGGCCCAGATGTTCAGCCACATCGCGCAACGTGACCCGATGCGTGTGTTTGCGGGATGCAGCGGGTTTAGCCTGCGGGGTTTTGCTGCCTTTCATTGGGAGCAATCTCCACGCGTTGCCGTTTCTGAATCTGGAGTGAAAATTTAGATGTCCAGATTCTTTACATCCAACGCATTTTCTTCAATAAATTTGCGACGCGCCTCAACGTCCTCACCCATCAATGTGGAGAAGATCTGTTCTGTTGCGGCGATGTCTTCCAAGCGAACCTGTAACAGTGTACGCCGTTCGGGATCCATCGTCGTCTCCCAAAGCTGGGTGCTGGTCATCTCACCCAGGCCCTTGTAGCGCTGCACTTGATACTCGCGGCGGCCCTGCTCGATGACGTATTCAAACAACTCGCGTGGCGTGGATTTCTCCACCGGCTCCTGCGGCCCTTTGGTTGTGCGCTTGGCGGCAGGCTTGGCTGCGGGCGTTTCCGCCTCGGCCTCGGCTTCGGTTTCCTCTACCTCTGCGGCCACGCTGGCCTTGGATGCGTACTCGATCAAGAATGGCGGCTCCAGTTGCGATTGAATCAGCGCATACTTGGTCATCATCTGCCGGTACTCCGGCGAGGAGGCCAGCGTCCAGTCGATGCGCCGCTCCGCGCCCTGCGCATCGGAAAAGCTGACGGAGAAGGTTTGGTGTTCTTCATCGAAGTTTGGAGCATGCACCGTCTTGAACTGATACTGCTTGGCCATCTTCTCCAGTTCCGCGTGCAAATGC
>JAJZCX010000092.1 GCA_021851625.1 Acidobacteriota bacterium
GACGGGCGAAGGCAAAACGCTGGTGGCCACGCTGCCGTGTTATTTGAATGCGCTGGCTGGCCACGGCGTGCATGTGGTCACGGTGAATGACTACCTGGCCAAGCGCGACGCGGAGTGGATGGGCAAGCTGCATACCTTCCTCGGCCTCACGGTGGGCGTGATCGTGCATGATCTCGATGATGCGCAGCGCAAAGCTGCTTATGCTGCGGACATCACCTACGGCACCAATAATGAATTTGGCTTTGATTATCTGCGCGACAACATGAAGTTTGAACTGGCCGATTGTGTGCAACGCGGCCAGCACTTTGCCATCGTCGATGAAGTGGACTCGATCCTGATTGACGAAGCGCGCACACCGCTCATCATCAGCGGCCCCACCGACCAGACCACGGATAAATATGAGCGCGTTTGCAAATTTATTCCGCAACTGGAGCAGGGCGAGGAGATCGAGAATTTAGACGAAAAAATTCTCACCGGCGATTATGTCGTCGATGAAAAGCACCGCACCATCGGCGTGACCGATGAAGGCTGGGTGAAGATCGAAAAGCTGTTGGGCATTGAGAGCATCGCCGACCCGGAGAACTGGGATCTGAAGCATTACGTGGACACGGCCATTAAGGCGCACGCGCTCTACAAGCGCGATGTGCAATATGTGGTCAAGGACGGCGAGATCATCATCGTCGATGAGTTCACGGGCCGCCTGATGCCGGGCCGCCGCTGGTCGGACGGTCTGCATCAGTCGATCGAGGCCAAGGAAGGCGTTGCCGTGCGTCGGGAAGATCAGACGCTGGCCACGATCACCTTCCAGAATTACTTTCGCCTCTTCAAAAAACTGGCTGGCATGACGGGAACCGCGGAGACGGAAGCTGCGGAGTTCGACAAGATTTACAAGCTCGAAATTGTGGTGATTCCCACGAACAAGCAGATGTGTCGCATTGAAAATCCCGATGTGGTTTTTCGCACGGCCAAGGAAAAATACTTTGCCGTGGCCGATGAAATCTCGCAATTGCATGAGCAGAAGCAGCCGGTGCTGGTGGGTACCACTTCAATCGAAAAGTCCGAATTGCTCTCGCAGATTTTGCAGCGCAAGGGTGTGCGCCACGTGGTGCTGAACGCGAAGTATCACGAGCGTGAGGCGGAGATTGTGGCGCAGGCAGGCCGTCTGGGCATGGTCACCATCGCCACCAATATGGCCGGACGTGGCACCGATATTTTGCTGGGCGGCAATGCCGAGTTCATGGCCAAGCAGGAGTTGGTGAAGAAGGGCCGCGCGCGTTCCGTGAACGCGGCGGAGGGCGCGATTTCTCCCGTGGCTCCGGCGGGCAGCACGCGCTTCTACTACCAAGGGCAGGAGTTTGAATGCGTCGAGGCGGAGTGGAAGCAAACTCTGGCCGCGCACGAAGGGCAGGCGGCAGCGGAGCGCGCGGCAGTTAACGAAGCGGGCGGGCTGTTCATCATCGGCACCGAGCGCCACGAGTCGCGCCGCGTGGACAACCAGTTGCGCGGACGCGCCGGTCGTCAAGGCGACCCTGGAGCTTCGCGCTTCTTTCTCTCGTTGGAAGACGATTTGATGCGCATCTTCGCGCGCGAATGGGTCTCGACACTTTTGCAGCGCATGGGCATGGAAGAGGGAATGCCCATCGAGTCCAAGATGATTTCGCGCCGGATTGAGGCCGCGCAGAAGGCCGTCGAGGCGCAGAATTTTGAATCGCGCAAGCATGTGCTCGAATACGACGACGTGATGAACAAGCAGCGCGAGGCCGTCTATGGTCTGCGTCGTCAGTTGCTGGAAGGCTTGGATGAAAAGCATCTCATCACCGAGGAGTATGTGGCTACGCTGTTGAGCAACGCGCTCGACCAACATGCTGCGGAGCGCATCCATCCCGACCAGTGGGATTTGAAGGCGCTCAAGGATCAGTTGATTGTGCAGTTCGGCTTCGACATGGAGGCAGAGGGCATCCAAGCAAAGGATCTGAATCGTCACGAACTGGGCGAGACGATCTTTGAACATCTCAAGCAACGCTACGCGGCCAAGGAGCAGGTCGTCGGCGTGCAGGCCATGCGGTACCACGAGCGCATGATTATGCTCAGCGTGCTGGATGGTTTGTGGAAGGATCACTTGCTGGCGATGGATCAGCTCAAAGAAGGCATTGGCCTGCGCGGCTACGGCCAGCAAGATCCGCTGATCGAGTACAAGCGTGAGTCCTTTGAGGCATTCGAGGCCATGATGGCGCGCTTCCAAGAAGACACGGTGCGCTTCCTGTACCGGATGCAAATTGTTGGGCCGGACGGCAAAGAGATTGCGGTACCTTCGCGCCCGCAGCCGCAGCGCATGGTGTTGCAGGGAGGTTCCGCAACAGCATCGGAGCCAACAACGGCAGCGCCAGAGATTCCCTTACGCGCGCCCACGCGCAGTCCGGCTACGACGATCGACGCAATCGAGCAGGAGTTCCAACGGAAGAAGCAGCGCGAGTTGCAGCAGGCGCGCATGGCTGGCAGTGGAGAAGCCGCAGCGCCAACGGAGCAGCGCCGCACCGGAGACAAAGTGGGCCGCAACGATCCTTGCCCCTGTGGCTCTGGAAAGAAGTACAAGAAGTGCCACGGCGTAGAGGCACAGTAGGCTTCGAAAACAAACACGCAATCATCTTGGGGATGATTGCGTGTTTGCGTCTACGCGGGTGTTGTTTCTGGCGTGGGCGTAAAGTCTGCGGCAGAGGCGCGGAGATCGTTGGCGTCGCGCACGGTCTTGACCGGCTTTTCATCCAACAATAATTCCGTGGCACGTACGCGGGGATCAGCGTGAAACCAGCGCTGGAAGGGCTTGTCCGTCAGCAGATTGGTCAGCGCCAGCAGCGACATGCCTTGGTGGTGCGCCATCCAGGAGCGCACCAGCGTGTAGCGCACGCCCTCCTCATGCTGCACGGTGGTGGAGTAATCGGCGGCCTCGTAAAAGCCAAATTCCGCCAGCCATCCCATTTGTTGCATCTTTTTCAGATTTTGCAGCGAGTGCTTCAGGTCAAACTCCAGCGCCAACACGCTGGCATAGGGCGCAATGACCAGCGAGCCAGCCGGGGATTGCTGCAAGGCCAGCGATGGCGCGCCGAAGGCGTGATAGTGGTAATTGCCAGCAGCATCCGTCTGGCTGTAGCCAGATTCAGAAATTCCCCACGGAATTTTTTTGTCAGGCACGCTGCGTCGCTGCGCCAGAATGGCAATGGGGAAGGATTGGCCCAGCAGCGTCTCTGGCTGCGTGCGCATCCACAGCGTGGGCATCAGATATTCAAACATGGTGCCGGTCCAAGAGAGCAGCACGGGATGGCCTTGCACCAAGGTATGCTCGCGGCCCAAACGGAACCAACACTCTTGCGGAATATCCCCCTTGGCGATGGCCAAAAATGCGGCCATGCGCGACTCCGAAGCCAGCAGATCGTAGCAAGCGTTCAACTGCCTGTCCTGCGTGGTTTCGTAGCCAATCGAGAGCAAAGTTCGCGCCGGATTCAGCAGCGGGCGAAACTCCATCTTTTTTGAGAGCCGTTCGGCATGGCTGGCTGTTTCACGAATTCTTTGCGTCAGCGCGCGCAGGGCAAATTGCGCCGCTGGTAGCGCGGCCAGCAATTCCTGACACAAATGCAGTGCTGGTTCTGTGAGCGAGGCAGCATCTTTTTGCAGCGCCAATTGCAGATCGTCCGCAAAGGTGATCGCGCTCTCTGGCGTAAAGCTCTCCGGCGGGCGGTGCAGTAAAAGATCCGCGTGCTGAGCGAGCGAAGCGTATTTCGGCAGCAGCCAGGGCAGATATGTCTCCGCAAAATGTTGAATGGCCGCAACGCGCGCTTCGAATGTATCCTGCGCGTTCTGTACTGGCTGCACCTGTGTGGCCAGCAGCGTGTGGAGCCAGATCTCCGGTGAGGATTCGAGCGCGTCCATGATGCTGCGCACGTCTGCATTGGGATCATCGAGATCGTCGGCAATGTCTTGCAAGCCTTCGCGTAGCGCGGTGGAGATGAGCGGCGTGCGCAACAACTCCAGCGTCCCCATGCGCAGACTCCACAACGATGCCAGAAAATTTCCGCTGTCCACGGCGGAGGCGACTCGCGGCTCGATCGGTTCCAGCGTTTCCGTTGCGTACCAGTTCAGCAAATGGCCGCGCCACTGCGTCAGGTGTTCCAGCAGCGTGAGATTTTGCAGCGTTGCGTCGAGAAACTCCGGCAGCGTCAGATAACCGAGCACCAGCGCCGCCTGCCGCGCATTCAACAGCAGGCCAAGATTGGTGGGCGAGATGCGCGCGGCCTCGCGGTGGTCAGCCTCCTGCACATTGTCGGGCAGCAGGCCATGATGCCGTGCAGTGGAATAGCGCGCAAAGTAGCGCCAAGTGCGCAGTGCGACTTTGCGCAGAAAGCGTGTGTCGGCCACGGAGAGATTGTGTGTGCTGTCGAGGTAGGGACGGTTGAGCCACCATGTCACCGGCAGCACGATCGCCCAAAGAAACAGGACGGGAAAGATCCACGCGATCTCTGTGCGATGCAACAGGAAAGCCAGTACACCCAGTACTGCGCACAGCACTGGCGTCCAATGCAGTGTTTGCTCGGCGGGCGTGCTTTTGGCTGCTCCCATCTCGGCTTCCGCGGCCGTCTCCCACTCCAACATGCGTGTGCCGGTCACATGGCTGCGAATCAACGAACGAAAGATGGCATCGGCCAGCAATAGGGCTTGGTGGGCGAGGAAGACAAAGTTCAGTGATGTGACGATGAGTTGATTGAAGGAATCGCGCAGTGCAGCGCGTACGGCTCCAGCCTTTTCCTCTGCGGCGGCGTGTGCGATGGCAAAGAGAGTCTGCACCACAACCGGCGCAAAGAGCACCAACAACGTAGCCAACGTCCAATAGCGCGCACTGCCGGGGAGCAGGAACCAACCAGCCACCAGCAGGAAAAATGTTCCTGGCTCAACCAAACTGCGGCGTAGGTTGTCGAAGATCTTCCAGCGCGAGATGGTGGAGATGGGATTCTGCACCGGGGTGCCATTTTCATCGGGTACGCTTGCAAACATCCAGCGCGCAATTTGCCAATCCCCACGCACCCAGCGATGCTTGCGCTTGCTCTGCGCGCTGTAGTGCGAGGGATAATCGTCGATGACTTCCACATCACTCAACAATCCGGCGCGAGCGTAAGCCCCTTCGATCAGGTCGTGGCTCAGCAGAGCATTTTGTGGGAAGCGATGCTCCAACACCGCATAGAGTGCGGCGACTTCATAAATGCCCTTGCCAGTAAAAATACCTTCGCCATACAGGTCTTGATAAGCGTCGCTGACGGCGCAGGAATAAATGTCCAGCCCAGTTTGGCCGGAGTAGACCGCAGCCAAGCGCGAGCGCGCCGCTGAGTGCACCGTGATGCCGACGCGCGGTTGCAGCAGCCCATAGCCTGCGGTAACGATCCTGCGTTGTGGATCAATGATGGCGCGGTGCAATGGATGCTCCATGGCTCCCACCATGCGGCGCACGGAGTCGCGCGGCAAGCAGGTGTCGGCGTCGAGCGTCAGCACGTAGCGAACACCATTCAGCACTGCTGTGTCTCCGGCCTTGAACGGGAAGCAGTCCATGCCGCCCATCAACAGTCGGTTCAGGTCGAGCAATTTTCCGCGCTTGCGCTCCCATCCCATCCACACGCCCTGGCGCGGATTGAAGATGCGATGGCGGTGCAGCATCACAAACCGGCTGGCGGATGCGTCTGTGTAGCGCGCATTCAACTGCTCAATCAAACGCGCGGCCAGCAGCACCAGCGGATGCAGATCGCGCTCCTGTGGACGCTCTTCCGAATCGGGCAGATCGCTGAGTAGCGCGTAGTGTATGTTCGGGTCTTGGTTGGCGAGGCTGCGAATCTCCAGGTTTTCCACCAACTCGTGAATCTGGCGTTCACTAAGCAGGAGTGCAGGCACAGCCACCAGCGTTTTGCTCTCTGCGGGAATGCCGGAGTTGAAATCGATCTTTGGAAGCGCGTGTGGCTTCAGCAGAGCTGTCACGGTGTGATTCATCAACTCCACCGCGCCTTGCGAGGCAGGCAGCATGAGCAATAAAAATCCAAAGGCCAGCACGCCCAGCGGATTGTAGTAGGGAATCAGTGGCAGTAAAATGGCCGCCAAAATCAGCAGCGAGACCACCTGAATGCCGATGACGTAAAAGTCATCCGGGTAGCGGCGCATCCATTGCTGCACGCGATGCAACAGGCTGGGGCGATAGCGGCAGCGCCGCTCCAGATCGCTGCGGCCCGCATCCAGCAGGTAGTAGCCTACGTGCGCCTTGCGGGCGCGGATGCGCTCATCGCTCTCAGGATTTTTCAACGATTCCCGCGCCAGATCGCAGGCAATGGCCGCCACATCTTTTTCCGGGAAGTCAGAGCGAGCGCCCAATTC